>NZ_DJTA01000020.1:0-218026 GCF_002440335.1 Sphingobacterium sp. UBA6320
CTCCCTCAAAGAGCCCATTTAAAAACCCAATTAAAATCGGCTTATTTTCTTCCCTGCCAAAATAAAATTTAAAACTCCAGTCTCCACTAAAACCAACATACTTACCTAAGTTACTTTTTGTTTTTTTCATCATAATATGGTTTATTTAAATCATTAATTAGATGACCAAATATGAGAAAAACTAAAAATATTAGCCGGTTATTAAACGTTTGTAGTCGACAGTAGTCGTTTGCTGTCGGCTACTGATCATCTTAATTCAACTGCAATGATGCTGGTCCAAATTCCTCAAAATAGATGACCGATTTTTGCACACCGTTTTCTATTAGAAAATTATAATGTTTTTTAATGAAGGGAGCAGGTCCACAAATATAATATTCTGTCTCACTTTCAAGTATGCTATCTTTTAACACTTCAAGATCAACCCAACCTTCGTATTTGTCATTTTGTGCCTCTTTCACTTGTTCATAAAAGATATGCTGATTGATATTAGAAATTACAGCAGTTATTTCATTAATCTTATCTTTAAAAGCATGTACTTCTTCATTTCTACAACCATGTACCCAAGTTATTGGCACATTGATGTTTTTATTTGAAGTTAAATCCTCAAACATAGATAACAAAGGCGTCTGTCCCACGCCACCACTGATAAAAACTTTTGGTGAATCGCTTGCTACATTTAACACAAATGTACCAGCAGGTGCTGAAAGGTCTACGATATCGCCTGGGTTAACATAGTCATGAAGACGGTTACTGATCATACCATCGGGATGTGGGCTACCCGCTTCTCTTTTTACAGATATACGATAATATTCACCATTCGGAGCACTTGAAATACTGTATTGGCGTGGTTGTAATAATTGTAATTCGGGAAGAAATAAACGCAAACTAATATATTGTCCTGGAAGATGATTTTCTACAGAACCGTTATCAGCAGGGTAAAGATAAAATGAAGTGATCTCTGCTGATTCTACTACTTTTTGTTTTACAACGAAAGGTCTCCAACCTGTCCAACCACCTTTTTGCTCCGTATGCTTTTTATACAAACCTTGTTCATGGCCGCTCATTAATAAGGCCAGTTGATGGTAAGCAATTGTCCAAGCATCTACCAATTCTGGGCTAGCCGCTTCGCCGAGAACTTCTTGAATAGATGCTATTAAATGATTACCTACAATCGTATAATGTTCTGGTCGGATATCAAGACTCGTGTGTTTATGACCAATATTGCCTACTACAGGTAGCAATACCGAAGGATCTTCAATATTTTCTGCATAAGCTAACACAGCCATTGCTAAAGCAGTTTGTTGCTTACTATTTTGTTGATTACCCATATTAAACATGTTTTTTAATTCGGGATTGTGCTGAAACATTCGGTTGTAAAAGTGTGTGGTCAATAATACACCATGCTCTCTCAATACAGGTACAGTAGCTTTTACCAATTGTTTTTGCTCGTTTGTCATGTTATAAAAAGTATTAATAAAAGATAAAAATATCTTTTATTTGATTAAAAAAATTATTTATTCAATGTTAATGTTCCATGGAGTAATTCGGTATTAAATGCCCCAATAGAGGTCATATGCAACATGTGCGTCATTTGGTTACGGATTTTTTTAAATTCATGGTGTAGCGGACAAGGGTTGCTTTCTGAGCAGTAACTTAAGCCCATACCACAGCCCGTAAATATATCATCACCTTCTAAAGCAGTAATGATATCGGCTATGGGTCGATTTAGCCCTTTTGTATCCATGTAAAAGCCCCCATTAGGTCCTTTAGCTGATAATATGATACCCTGCCGACTTAATTTTTGCAATATTTTCCCCAAAAAATGCTCTGGTGAATTAATATTCTCGGCAATTTCTTTTATACCTACACGTTGTCCATCCTGAGATTTACTGGCGATATAAAATACGGCTCTCAAAGCATACTCACATGTTTTTGAAAAAAATCCCATATTAGATTATTGTCTTGGATTGATATAAATATGGTACCCATTTGGAAGAACAATAACCAAAATCAGCGCCAAAACTATGAATTACAGATTCCTTTATATGGTGCATCGGACACGAAATAGCAAACAAAATACGTCCACGGCCCGGGTCCGACATTTCTTCAAAACGATAAATTTCATCAAATACAAATTCATCAGATGAAAGCTCCAATACTTTTATATCTTGCAAATTCTGAATGTCCATTTTCATGGAAACAAAGATAAGAACTAAATAATAAAAGACAAAATTATCTTTTATTATAAAAACACGTTTTACAAGTGTTACTGCAACAAAATAGTCAACTAATCCCATAAAGGAATATCATGTTCAAACTTTTTGACATTTAAAAATTAACAGAAAACAGTTAACCTTTTAAAACCCCTGCATTCACCCTATAAAAACACCTATTCAGAAATATTTTCATCAATTCAACCGGCAATTATTATTATATACTAATTTTTCTTTTAATAAGCGAGTGATGGAGTGACGAGTGATGAGTGACGAGTGATGAGTGACGAGTGACGGAGTGACGAGTAACAGAGTGACGGAGTGACGGAGTGACGAGTAACAGAGTGACGGAGTGACGGAGTGACGAGTAACAAAGTGGTCTAACCATCTAACTCTCTAACCCAATAATCATCTAACAACAAAATCAATGAAAAAACATACCGTCTTACATCAGCAGGCTGTAGAGCAGCTGCTCACGTATTGGAGTCAATATGCCAAAATAAAAAGATCCCATTTCAACTGGCTTTTAGACCATAGCACCTATCACCAAGTTTCGACTCGGGGAGTTTTATATCAAGAAGGAAGCCGAGAAAAAAATGTTTACATCGTGTGTGGTGGATTGATTGCCCGCATTTATGAAGATGACGCGTCTGAAACAGATAAAATCTTTTCCGTCGCTCTCCCCGGCATGGCTCTGACGACCACGGAGCATCTATATTCAGACCGTCCCAGTCAGGGACATATCGTTGGTATACGGCCAAGCCATATCCTCGCATTACCATATGAGACGGTACATAAATACAAGAAAAAAGACGCTAAAGTGGCGGTTTTGGTCGATGTACTCCACAGTAAAAAGAAAAAGCAGCTCGTTCAGCTCAGGCGGCTATCCCTTATCCAAAATCCATCAGAGCGTTATCTCCGGTTTTACCGTGATATGCCGATGCTCCGAGCTATCCTTTCGCAACGCGAAATGGCCATGCTTTTATCCATCTCTCGTAGTACGATCCAGCGCGCAAACCGGCGAATTCCGTAAAAAGCATCATATATGCATCCATCAATATGGAAAACCGCGCAAAATATGTAGCAGTTGTGCATCCAGCAGACCTCAATAAAATGCTTGACATTTGATATATAAACAGATGCGGTATTCAACTGCCTTTCAGAAGTTCTAAAAAAAGAAGAATAGGACCCAGAAAGGGATAGCATCTCTCGGAATTGCGACATACCAGATATACAGATTCCCCTGCGGAATAATAGGACAAAAAGAGCACATTGCCGAGACATGATCAAAACAACAGTTGAGCTTGCAGCTGTCTATTAAAAAAATAGTAATATGAGAACATTATTAAAAAGAGCCATCGGCGCAACAAGTGTGTGTGTCGTGGCAGCAGGAATGGTATTAGGAGCAAGTGCCTTTACGAAAAACGATGGTGAGAAGGAAGTAGCGAAGGTTGACAAGACCGTAACAACGCAGCAATGGCATTTGAAGAATAATGAGCCTTTATCAAATGCTAAAAATGCAAGTGCATACGAGCTTGTTTCAAGTATGAACACACTTCCAGATTGCGACGGTATCCCTGAAGTACCGTGCACTATTGAATTTGATACGAGCAATCCATCCACACCAGATTTACAATCGTACCTCAATACGTTTCAAGATCCTTCGGATGTGACTGCGGCCGCTATCGAGACCAGAAGTGAGTAAAACATTATACTGAAAAGTTTCTACCAAACAAACCAGCCTATAGTAAATTAACTATGGGCTGGTTTATTTTGAGACATTCAAACTAATTTTGTTTGATGCCTGTCAGTTTTATTATATTTTCTGGTATCGGTAAAAGCATATGACGAGAATCTGTTTTGAGCTCATAAACCTGACCTTCTACTAATCTGCTCATGGTCGATATTTCTCCCAATGCAGCAAGGCGTTTGAGGTCCATCCATCTTAATCCCCTAAATGGCAACTCTTTTCGGCGTTCCAGTAAAATCATCGTTATTAATGTATGTTGATTCATTGCTTTCAAGTCCGATCTTGCTTGATCGACGTTAAAATCTGACATGCGGTTTTTCCATAAATTGATGATGTGATCAATAGCTAAATCTAGAGTCCCAGCTCGAGCCAAACATTCAGCCATATTTAAGTAGTTCTCATTGGTCGATATACCATTAAAAAAAGTAGCGTTGCCTTCATAGCTTCCTTTAAAAGTATACTGCCCCGCGCTTATATAGGCATAGTATAGCTTCAACCGTAAATCCTTCTGATCATACAGATCGATTAATTCCTTTGCAACATTGGCTTTTTTTGCTGTCAACATGGCTGGATACACACCTCTCGATTCAAAAATAACCTCAACATTGAATTGTTTAAATGAATTTGCGAGATTACTATTCATCGAATTGAAATTCATAAGCGATGCGTTATGATCGAGTGCGATTTCGATATATTGACGTGCCTTATCAAAAGCACCCATGGACAAGTATACCCTACCTAACAATGACGCTACCGCATATCGCGTCGGTCGTACAGGTGATATTGATGTTTCGGGCAGTACATCTAGAGCACGGATTAAATCATTTAAAATATATGTATAACACTCTTCTACAGAAGCGCGAACAGTTTTTTCATCACCATCCAAGTTGGATCTCAATGAGATTCCAAGTTCTGATTTTGAATTATTGGGATGATAAGCCGCTCCCCAGAGGATAACCGCCTGGAAATAATAGTGCGCTCTATGGAATAGGGCCTGTCCTAAGACATCATTATAAAACATTTTTTCATTTTCCTTCGCATCTATTTTGCCTAAGGTTTCCAGTACTAAATTGCACAAGTAGATTTGGTCATAAGTAGTTTTCCAGTCATTAAATGCTCCTTCATAGATAAAGCTACGATCCCAACGATACATCGTCCTAAAATTCTCAGCCAGACTGAGATAATTAGCATCTGTCAGAAAATAATCATCACTCCAGACCTCTCCCGAACCCAAACCCTTTTCGATCAAAACCTTATTATCCATTAAAGCTTGACAATCATCCAATGTAGCTGGTACAACAAGATTTTTATTTGGCTTGACATCCAAAAACTGATCACAGCCTATGGTTAATATTTGCAATACAATTATGATTACCAATTTTATTTTATATTTCATATCCTCATACTTTAAAACGTCATATTTAAAGAAACACTATAATTTTTAGGACTAGCAAGAGCTCCATCCAATAAAGCAGTGTCTATTTTATATTTATTTGCACGCCACAATACACCCAAGTTCTGCGCATTAATACCTACATTGATATTATTAATACCTTTTATCAATCCTGAAGGAAGTTGATACGAAAGATTGATGTATTGCAGTCGAATGATATCCCCTTTGATGACATTTATGGAAGAAGCACGATAAAAGGCATCTCTTGCGGCATTTAACGGATACTGAAAAGAAGGTACTGTAGCCCAAGATTCATCACCCGCCTGCTGCCACCGCTGGCTATATTCTTCATGCCCTTGTCCATTATTGACCAAGCTATTATAAGACAATGCATTTTTTTTATAATAAAAACCCAGATTAAAATGCATAAGTGCCGATAATTCAAACCCTTTATAGGAAATCTGATTTCTAAAATTTCCAAAAAAAGTCGGTAATGCAGGGCCGTGATAATCCAGATCATCAATCTTTGTACCCGTATTCGTGATTTGATTGTAATCTATCGAATTTTGATTTCCAAGTACACCAACTGGATTTCCTTGTTCGTCCAGTCCGCGCCACTGATACGCATACACGCCATATACCGGTTTTCCGACCAGCCCTGATATATTGGGAGACTCGCTACCTACGTAGCTGTAACCATAGGTAGATCCTTGATAATAATCTGTTATCTTATCCCGATAATAAGAAAGATTCAGAAAACTGATCCATTTGACCGTTTTATCCACATTGACTGTCTTTAACTCGATATCCATTCCATTTCCTGTCATAGCCGCAACATTTTTAACCATCGAAGTGCCTACACCAGTCGTATAATCGACTTCAGCAAAACCAAATAAATCATATGCATCCTTTCTAAAATATTCTACAGATAAACTTAGGCGATCGCTAAAAGCAGATAGATCCGCACCAACATTCCACATTTTTATCTTTTCCCATCGTAAATTTGGATTTGCAAAACTTTCGATCCTTGCATAGATATTTTGTGTATAGTTATTGACGGACAAATAGCTTATTATGGGCACTGCACTGCGCGTTTGATCAACATTTCCACTGATTCCATAAGTCGTTCTTAACTTGAGGTAATTCAGCCACATGTTATCGCTATGATCTCTTTTACGCAGCACATAACTTGTTCCTACTGATCCCAAAGGGTTAAATTTATCGTTTGTCTTTACACCAAAGAGATTAGAACCATCTTTTCTAGCGCTCATTGTTACACTCAGGCGGTTATTAAAGGTATAAGCTCCATTAAAGAAAAAAGATAAATAACGATTTTGCACTCCTCTCAGTCCAGCTTCATTGGGAATAAATTCCATTGCTCCCGTGATACTATTTTTTACTGGAGACAGGAAATTCACTTCCTTATATTTAAGTAGTTCTGGTTGATATCCGTAGCGCATATATTTGTTCCCGTAGCGCTCATTGTTGGTCATATCTGCACCGAGCAGCGCATGTACCTGATGTTTGCCAGCTGTCAGATTATAATTGAACTGCATACGTCCATTATGACCTGTAAAATCCTGATCCTCTGTATTCAGAATAGCACCATTAGGAATGTGCTGCTTGACGGTATTCCCATTTATTTCACTATATAGATTTATCAAATTGCGGGTGTAAAAAGAGGAAACCGAATTCAGCACAACATTTTCTTGAGGTTGTTTTGTGTATCGATATTCAATAGACGTTTGCAGTCCTTTCCAGATTCCTATATTTATTTTAGCATCCAGGAGCAATTGCTTTTGTGCTAACGTATTGGTCACATGCGTATAATCTGTGAGCGGTATATAAGTCCAATCTAAAAGTTTACCCGAATAAAGACCGTTAAGAAAAGACTGATCATAACTTTTTGAAATAGCCAGAGGACTTCCATCCCTATCGGTAAACGAAAAATAACTAGGCAAAGCCTTTCCGCCTGCCGTTATACTACCAAATGCAGGTCTTCCATTTGCCGTCGACAAATCAGTATACCGCACACCTGTTTCCAATGCGATGGCGTTAGTGAGCTGCCATTTATTACTGAAGTCAATATTCAGCCTTTTCATCGCAGCACCTGTATTCGAAAAACTGCGATCATATCCGATTGCACCTCTCGAAGCAAGTTTCTGCGTGCCCATAGCCAAAGTTATTTGATATTGCTGCAGCGTTCCTACACTATAAAAATGACTTTTATAGGCATCCCGAACATCCTTATTACGGTAAAATTTATAATATTCTTCCAACGTTTCGCGGTCTATATCAGCGAGCTGTTCTTTTCTAAGCAATTCCACAAATGGTGTCACAGCAGTGGGCATATCCCGAAAGTTGCTCGCATAATGATCTTTTTCAAATAATAATTTTTCAAGATCAAGATTTTCTATCGCAGAGATCTGATGTACTTTCGACAGGTCAGGCCGATCAGTTATATTATACCGCGCGGAGGCTGTTATTTGCACAGGTCTATTAAACTGACTTTTCTTCGTTGTGATCACAATAACGCCATTACCTGCTTTAGCCCCCCATATGCTTGCTGCTGCAGCGTCCTTCAAAATAGTAATCGTTGCCACACTTGCAGGATCTAGCGCCTGGAGATCACCCTCATAAGGAAAGTTGTCTAAGATAATCAAGGGTTGTTTTTCTCCCTGTATGGTACTCAGTCCACGAATAGAGATGGAGGGGCTATTGCTCCTTTGATCATTCGTCATGCTACCCACTACATAAGGCAATCGGTCTACGACATTCATTCCAACTTGTTCATTCAGTGTTTTTTGATCAACCAGCGTAAAGGATCCCGTAGCACGTTCCTTGGGAATCACCTGATATCCCGTACTGACCGTAACTTCTTCCAACTGCTTTAAAGTGCGAAACATGGTGACCTGCAAGGATGATGATGTGAAAGACGAGAAATGCATTGCTAATCGTGCATAGCCCATTTTAGAGAAAACCACAGAATCCTGTCTTTTCAAAGTCAAAACAGCCTCTCCTTCTTCATTGGAGACACCCAATACATCAGAACTCCCTACTTGCATCATATTTACATCCTTTATCGGAAGCCCATGGTCATCCCGAACCATAATCCTGATCGATTTTTGGGCATATAACTGCACTGAAAACAGTAGCATTACACCACTTAAGATATAGCTCGCTTTCATAGATGACCTCCTTTTTCTTTAAACAAATAGCTGTTGACCAACATATCTTTCTTCACCAACTGTAAATCGTAATTTTTAAGTCTTTTGTTGATTTGAGCTATCCCTACAGCGTTTTTTAAAGCATACCGATGAAGTACTGTTGTAGTTGCGCGGTTAATAACATGGAGATCTAGATGTGCGTTATTATTGAGATATACGGTCAGATGTCGGGGTGTTGACTTAACGTCAAATGCAAAGTCTGATTGATCCAGATCTGCATCTGCCGATTTATTCGGCTTTTTATTTCTATCTTGCAGTACATAAAAAGATCTTTTTTTCTTGGAAATGATGAGCTCATACGGAGAGGCCAAATTGAGTGCCTGGATCATATCGAGGTATTGATTTGAAGGAGCTGAATTCAAATTCCAATAATCAAACGAATAAAAATATTTTTTTTTCCATTCGATGTCCCTTCCCGAATGAGGGGTTACCATCAGTTGTTCCATGTCTCGGACTTCAAATTGAAACTCATTTTTAAAATTGTCCGGGTCGATCTGATCAATCAGGTAGCTATACATTTTATAGATACTTGTATTGGTAAATAAATTGCCGACCAATTTACCATCTAGTTCGCGTCGACGATTACTCGATCCCATACCCTCTTTATAACCTTTACTGAGCAGCGAAAAATACTGCAAGTCCCCCCATTGTGGCAATCTATTATCCACTACATATAAGGGACCTGTTTTATCGTAATCGATTTTCATTTCAGTTTTTACATGTCCCATTTCCAGCGCCTTGGTGATATTTTCTGCAGATAGCGCATCAGAAGAAGTAAATGCCATTACCTTTCCATCTGCATCTATCCACACATAGTGTGGTATACGTGCATGAGGGAAAAATAGCTTTAAGTGCTTATCTTCAACGAGCACGGGGAGTTCAAATCCAGTCTGATATGTCAAGGGTTGATTTTCTAAAAATTTTTCGATTTTCTGCCGATCTTCAGTTCCTACCGAGATCGCGGTGATATTGCTATTAGATTTTACAATATCATTTAATATGGGCATACCTTTTATACAGGGGCTGCACCATGTCGCCCAAAAATCGAGAATAATCAATTTTTTATTTCTGAAATCCCCTAATTTGATACTTTTTTCTCCAGATCGAATATTCGTAGCTGACAAGGGCATATTCCATAATGCTTCAGGAATGGTATCACCAATTTTCAGGGGTCTGATCCCATCAACTTGCGCCCCGCTTTCCATGGCACCTCCCGTCATCAGAATCACCATCATCATCTTCCCAATCAACAGAAAACCTTCGCCCCCACGCCGCATCAACTTTTGGAGGTAGCTCCAAAAGCCAGTACTATATATATTTAATAATTTTATCATATTTTTAGACATAATGTGCCTATACCCTTTTCATGCCGAGGGTAGACCTGATCCTAAGGTCTTTTTTAGCCCTCGGTAGAAAGGGGATTTATAAACACTGAAACTTGACTATTTAATTGTTTTGCGCCAGTATAGGATAGGTCTTCCCTACTCGCGCTCCTTTTTTTGTTTTCATGATCACGGTCAGTTGCTGATCCCATAGGATCTCGACCTCCTCATGCTCCAGATGGCTTATCGGACGGCTTCCCTTTACGATATGAAGCATTTCCGTGCGCACTTCGAGTTCAAAGTGGGCATTCAGCTCATTCAATATCCGCTGCCTATATTCTTCCCGTTCGGTATTTGCGGGCACCGTCAGCTCATAGCTGTACAGATCCGTTGTGGCACCTGTGGCATCAGGGATATAGTCATGTCGCGGTCCGCCCAGTACCAGGATATGATCGAGCGGAAAGTCCAACGGCAGATCCAGCGCAAATAGGTAACATTGGCAGATGGTCATATTGACCAGCGATATCCGGAGCATATCTGCACGTTCGTGCCGCACCACAGCAGTCCAGGGGTCCCCCTGACCAGTTGCACGGATCAGCAGGGAATCATAGCGCTCCTTTTTTTCCGCATCGGTATGGCCAGCGATGCCCAGTGGATCCAGGAGGCTGTCCTTCCATTCCACAGGAGCATGTGCCTGCATGTGTTCTTGTAAGTCTGTTATCATAGGCTTCTTTTTGGTTATTAAATCCCGTTTTTGACTTACATCCAAGCCTATTTCTTCCTTTGGGGACAGGGCATACCTTTCCCCTTTGCTATTTTTTAGCATATTTTTAAAGATTACGTTAAGCCTAGTTTAGCGGGATGGACGCTAGCAATCCAACGATCTGCTACAACAGCTCAACAGTTAAAAAATAAGGTGGAAAAATGCAATTAAATGGTCATCATCAACGGTTATCATTATTATTCGCGATTGCATTTTGTGTTATACTAGATTAAAAAACCGATTCATTCTATACAGAATTTCTATACATCGAGCAGCTATAGTGTTGCTTTGCAGTAAATAATTCATTACTTTTAGTGTGTCAAGAATAAAAGAACAAAAATTGATTGCTATAGTATGATAGACTGCATAGATGAATCGGTAAAACCAACAAGGGGTTTAGCGATCAAGGTGGCTCTTCGCCATTCCTATTGATCGCCTTTCATCGGTAGATGGGGTCCTTTTGGTTTTAGTGGTATACAAGTTATTCCGGCTGGCGGAGCTTGTTTTTTATCAGTGCATTGATAGCGCTTTGCCCTGCCCGATCCTGGATCGGCAGAGGTAAAATCGGATTTCTGGACTCTTTTCTTTTCATCATGATTTGGTTAATAAAACATTGGTCAATGAAAATAAGTCTCGTGCGGAAGAAAAAGGGCTTATATAAAAAGGCTAGCCTCTACTATCTTTCATTGAACATCCGGTACGGCAAAGGACCTTAACACAAATCCAGATAGGGAGGCTAGCCCCTTCTATTTGTAAAAGTACAAAAAGTCTGGGGGTTCGCAAACCCTACGTCTCGTGTTATTGAAATTTGCCGTTTCGATGCTCGAGACTCCAATCAGTGAACTGATTGTAAAACAAATATAAGAATTAAAATCTTTTTAACAAAATATATTGTTGAAATAACAAAAAAAATTAAAATGACTGTAAATATAGGATGGATTATCAAAAAGGTCGCAGATGATCAAAATCTTTCACAAAGTCAGTTAGCTACTTTAATAGATGATGTACAACAAAATGTGGGAAATGATTATAAGAGATCAACTCTAAAAATAGATAGAATTTTTCAGTATTCTAAAGCATTAAATCACAATTTCCTACAATATTATTATGAGGAAGAGCCTTATAAAACTTTCCGTGAAAAAGAAAATGAAACATTTCTAAGGGAGATCAATGAATTGAAAAACCAGTTAGAAGAAGCCATAAAAACAATAATATTACAAAAAGCGTATCTAGAAACACAGCAGGAGCTAGTAGAAACTCAAAGAGCGCTGATCGCTCAATTAAATGTTTAAGCTTTTTACTATAACAGATTGATCCGACTTTTGACATTAAATAGGAAGAGGTATTGCTAATATTTTTAATGTAAAAACCGACCTAGTTAATGCATCAAGCATGATGGAAACAACATTAAATGAATTATTTAAAAATAAGTTTAATCGCATTTATGCATATGAAGTCTGCGCATTAGCAATAGCTTTTGACATAGACCCACATATACTATTCGAATACTTTTACGGCGATGGTGAGCGTCCAGTTATTGGCTTGACACCGAAATTAACTTAAAAAAAATGAAGCGGCTAGTAAAATTTACCATAAAATTCTCAAAATATTAATTCTAATATATTTTTTACAGGAAATCAAATAAATGAAAAATAGAGCTCCAATTGTAATCGCTATAATAATTCTACATCTTTTCTTTCTAAGTTGTGCAAACGAAACCAATCAAACTAAAACATCCACTACCAATTCGAAAGTAAGCAATAATTTACATACTGAATCGGATGAAAAAATGGGCCATCTCGTAGGTGTTTGGCTAGATGCTCACAATTCGAAAGCATACAATCAAAGAATAGGTCAGAAAATCGTTCTAAAGGATAATAAGTTTTATTATGGACCATGTGACATAGATAAAGAATCCTTAGAAATAAATACTTTATCGAGCGTACCTTATAGTGAAATTGTTTACAATGGAAAAGAGTACGTTGACATGAATATTTCTGACCAAAAACTTATTATTACTAAATCGGGAGATCTAAAAATTTATGATCAACTAGGTCTTGTAGATACATATGCTAAAATTTTCATAGATCCAACAATTCTTAAATTTTAATTAGCATATATAAGGATTCAAATCTAGAACGCTTCACTATTACGAGGGAGGACATTTTTAAAAATTCAAATAAAAAAGAGTTTAGCAATAAATGGAAATCAACGCTTGGTATGTTACTTTTTGATTATTTCAAACCTCAAAACTGTACTGAACATAATACTGGAATTGATAACGTGAGACTTAATAAACTTCTAACTGATCCTAAAAAGCGACCTTACGCAGAAGAGCTAAATAATATTGCCGAACTAAGGGTGATTAAACCCAGCCAACTCTTCGAATACTTGTACGGCGATGGTGAGCGTCCAGTTATTGGCCAGTTGACGAAACCAGCTGAAGGAAATATTTAAAAATAAGTTTAATCGCATTTATGCATATGAAGTCTGCGCATTAGCAATAGCTTTCGACATAGAGCCACATATACTATTCTAATCGTTCATGATAAGTTGATTTACTTTCAATAGGCATCATGGATTGTCGCAACGACAATTTTACGGCGATGGTGAACGGCCTATACTAGGATTAGCTCAACCACATACGGGAGATGAGTCTAAAGGTTAAGATATATCATTACTTTTTGACTATCTTAGACATTGAACACCAATACATTTAACCAATTATGGCGAAACAAGAAACGCTATCAATACTACCCCAAGAGGTGGTCCTGAATAAAATATATGTATTCCGAGGGCATAAAGTAATGCTGGATAGTGATCTCGCAGAATTATATGGCATTGAAACTAAGGTCTTAAAACAAGCAGTACGAAGAAATATAAGCCGTTTCCCTGATGATTTCATGTTTGAGCTATTAGAAAATGAGTTTGAATTTTTGAGGTCACAAATTGTGACCACAAAAGCTGATAAAAGAGGTGGTAGTCGATATTTGCCAATGATGTTTACTGAACAGGGAGTCGCAATGCTATCTTCCGTATTGAAAAGCGACATTGCTATCAAGATAAACATACAGATAATGCGTGTATTTACACGCATGCGTCAGTTATTAACGGATAACACAGACCTCCGTCTGCAAATCGCTGAAATAAAAAATGCTGTCGAAAAAATTTCTAGAAAACAAGATGGTCAAGATAAAAATATGGAGCTTGTATTCGAATACATTGACCGTCTCCAAGACAAGATAGAGGAACCCATCCCTAAAAAAAGAAAAAAGATAGGATTTGATGTTGGTGATAAACAGGAATAGTTCATAATGGTTAGAATTTATTTTTAATCACAACATGAATTGTCTGGTGGACATTAGAGTCTAACTTACTCACCAAATAACCTTCTAACTTTTAAAACGATGGGCGTCCAGTTATTGGCTTATTACCGAAACCAGCTGCTGGAGACGAAAGTATTAAATACAAATACTAATGGCCTTAAAACTTATGTTTTGAAAGAACGAGTAAATTCTTATCGAAACGAATTTTGATAGCAGAGTCAAAAATTTATTGTAATAAAAAAGAGGTTAACCTTCTGGGAAAACCTCTTTAAATATCTAAGGAAGAGTGTTAAATCGCGGAATTGCCTCCAGAACCAAAATAACATAGTCTTCCTTTTTTATCTTTAATATACTTACCGTATCTTTATCTCAATTATAATTACCTAATACAAAGATACAACTTTTTTTAAAATGCAAGTAATCAACCATAAAAAAAATGGATTGACCATATGTCAACGGTTTTTTATTGAAAAAATCGTTGAAATGCTCTATATGGGAACCATTGATTCATACCGAGTAAGACTTAACAATCCATTAACTGTTATGGAAGAACTTCGATATTGTTTACAAGAATTCAAAAATGGACGAATAAAACATTTTCATACTATCAAAACAAAAGAAAACAAAAAGTATGCCCTAATAGATGAATGTATAGATTCGCTTTCATTAACGCCTAATTATCTGAATTTTCACAGTATATCACAAAAGTACCTAAATACCACACTTAAGAATATTGATGAACACAATTATCTTAAAGTGATCTCATGCCTTAGTGTTTTACGTAAGGAAAATACAAATTATTTATCCCATGTAATTAATGGTCTTAAACAATTAATTACAGCCAATAACCATGCCGTTGAGGAACTAGAGAAAATAGACATCACATTAAATATCCTATTGAGTCAATTAATAAATATTGGATACTCTAAAGGTTATCTTTACAAAATCGCTTACAGTACCTTTGTGAACTATTTAACCGATGAAAAAAGCTTTGATGCGCAATTTGATATTTTTGAACAAAAAATAAATCATCTCCCAAAGGAATATGTTGTAATATTTAGAATGGATACAACAGACAAAGTTTACGATGCAATTACAGGTATTGTTACAGAAAGCTTTCAACTAGAGGATACAATTCAGGGCATCGCTTTGGCTGGTCATCGCCAGCGTGAGTTCGATAATTTCAATGCACAAAATGCTAATAGAAAGTTTCTAAGATGTAATGTATCTGCAACAGACTATCTTGCTGCATTAAAGAAAGCTCGTAGTATCCTGTCTGAATATTTGGATGTCATAAATCTTGGTCTTTCTGATGAATATCTTAACATACATAATCGCGTATTGGTCATTGATAATGAAAATCCTGCTAATGGAGATTTTCAAAATAATATTAATATACTAGACGGGAAATACAAAGTGACAATGGATCATTATCAAGATTTCACAAGTAAAATTCCAGCCATATTGAATAATCAGCATATTCCAATTGAAACAAAAGACAAAATAAAATCTGCTGTAAGATACCTGAGATTGGGAAATCAATCGACAGAAGTAGAACATAAATTCATCAACTATTGGATTGGATTAGAGTACCTTTTTTCAAATTATGAAAGTCAGAACACAATCAATAGAATCAAAGAACATTTTATTAATGCACATGCTAGAGCATATGTCAAACGTAATTGCTTTTCATTGCTGAAAGGTATAAATCAATTAAGTGCTAGAAAAAAGGCTAAAATACCATTATTTACGAATGAGTTAAGCAATTTTTTAAATTCCAATCTATATATTCAGATCTCCTCCGAATTATCAGCTGATTATCCATTGCTAAGTTATAGAACAGCAAAACTAAGTAAGTGGTTTCTCAATAAAGATGGAACTTTATCTGCAACAGACTATCTTACAAAGCATAAGAAAAATCTTGAGATCCACTTTACTAGAATATATCGTCTACGCAATGAAATAATACATGATGCTGCTACGAATACAAATAATGAACATATAGCTTCCAACTTAAGATACTATCTAACATTCATATTAAATGAAATAATTGATTATCTGCATACTAACAGTGTGTCTATTGAAGACTATTTTATATCTAATGAAATCGAATTAGGAAATATTGAATTCCAAGGAAATAAGCTCCCAGATATATTTAACATCAATTGTTCACTTGATTTCATCAACTAGTAAAGCTGATATTAAAATTGCTAACTTTGCGGTACAAAAACATAATATCTATTATCAATGAGTCAGTTTTCAAAAATATATCTTGCATGGCGTAAGGGGTCGGGATCCCGTAGGCATATTGTTGGACTTTTGGAAAAAGACAACGATAATAACGTTACCTTTAAATATTTACCTGAAGCTAAAGCATTAAGAAATAAAGAGGGATTTATACCCTATTTCGAGTTTCAAAACTTGGACAAGATATATGACGTCAATGTACTTTCTATTTTCTCACATAGATTAATAAAAACGGATCGTCCTGATGTTCAAAATTTTTTAGACTTTTGGGAAGTTAATCCTGATAAGGCAGATGACAAATTTTATTTGCTTGGCAAAACTCAGGGTTTAACGGCAACTGACAACTTTGAATTTCTGGCAGAATACCATACTACTACAGACCTTCATTTCTTAACCGATATTTCAGGACTTTCTTATGCTCAGATTCCTCAAAACTTTGTAAAGAACGGAGACTTACTCCAATATGCGTTGGAAAAAGATAATGAACATGATAAAGAAGCTGTAATTGTAACATTCAACGGTACGAAGCTTGGATATATAAAAAGAATACATTGTCGAGTATTTCAAGAAGCTCCAAATTTATTATTGAGTGTGAAGGCTATTGAGCAAAATGGCGTAATCAGAAAAATATTCGTTAAAGTATCTAATTAGCGTAGACACACGACTTCCAATGATTTTTTAATTCCATCGGCTTTGATGGAATTAAAAATTAAATAAAAAGACCAACGACACTGCTACTATTTCTAAAAAGGTGTACCAAAAGGTATTAAAATTCAACTATCTCTTCGAATAGTTCATGATAAGTTGATTTACTTTCAATAGGCATCATGGATTGTCGCAACGACAATTCTACGGTGAGGTGAGCGGCCTATACTAGGATTAGCTCAACCACATACGGGAGATGAGTCTAAAGGTTAAGATATATCATTACTTTTTGACTATCTTAGACATTGAACACCAATACATTTAACCAATTATGGCGAAACAAGAAACGCTATCAATACTATCCGAAGAGGTGGTCCTGAATAAAATATATGTATTCCGAGGGCATAAAGTAATGCTGGATAGTGATCTCGCAGCATTATATGGAATTGAAACTAAGGTCTTAAAGCAAGCAGTACAAAGAAATATAACCCGTTTCCCTGATGATTTTATGTTTGAGTTATTAGAAAATGAATTTGAACTTTTGAGGTCACAAATTGTGACATCAAAAACAGATAATTGAGGTGGTAGTCGATATTTGCCAATGATGTTCACAGAACAGGGAGTCGCAATGCTATCTTCCGTATTGAAAAGCGACATTGCTATCAAGATAAACATACAGATAATGCGTGTATTTACACGCATGCGTCAGTTATTAACGGATAACACAGGCCTCCGTCTCTAAATCGCTGAAATAAAAAATGCTGTCGAAAAAATTTCTAGAAAACAAGATGGTCAAGATAAAAATATTGAGCTTGTATTCGAATACATTGACCGTCTCCAAGACAAGATAGAGGAACCCATCCCAAAAGAAAGAAAAAAGATAGGATTTAATGTTGGTGATAAACAGGAGTAGTTCATAATGGTTAGAATTTATTTTTAATCACAACATGAATTGTCTGGTGGACATTAGAGTCTAACTTACTCACCTCAATACCTTTTAATATCTAAAAACGATGATCGTCCAGTTATTGGCTTATCACGGAAACCAATTGATGGAAATGACAGTGAAGGATAAGGCTATTGGTAGTTAAAGAAATTATTAACAATATATAAACAAGGGTAATATTACCTGTATTTGATAAACGAGAGTAAATTTTTGCTATTTTTACTCGTATAAAAAAACTATTTAATAGCATTAGAAAAAGCAGATATCCTTCAATCTGTCAAAGTTGGTAAAGAAAAACTCTATCTAAATAAAAAATTGATAACAATTCTTGAAGATAAAAAAGTACAATAAGTCCTTGCGCGATTGATTGTGAAATTGATTCCCTAAGGAATTTATGTTTGAGTTATTAACGCTTAGAAACAGTGAGCGTCCAGATATTGGCTTGTTACCGAAAAAAAGAAGGGAAAATCAAATACCATGAAATCTTAAAGGGAAAACTCATGAAACAAGAAAAGCATGCTCCTAATAGGTGAGCGTGCTTTTTTATGATCGCAAAATTAAATTAAACTTACTTTTTCTTTGCTTTTTTCTGTTTCTCTGCATTTGGTATAAACTCTTCCAAGTTTTCTTCTTTTACACCTTTAGCACTTGTTCACAATTGCTTTTTATACGCGTCAATCTTTTGTTCGATCTGCTGTGCATCTTGTGCTTGCTGAGCTTCATCACCTAATTTCAGGGCACCCGCAGAGGATTCACGGACGATGGAACTGGCATACTTCTTTTGGACAAACAGATCATCCATGGTCATATCGTACAAACCTTTATCCGGATTGGTAATATCCAGTTTGACCAAACTATAGCGCAACTGCGGGAAATACAACCAAAATGCGTTAAAGAGGGTCCTACCTAATTGGTGATCATATGAAGATATCGGAAATAATTAAATTATAACAAAAATCATATAAAATCATTATTTTTGAAATGAACGTTACTTAAAAGTAAATGGACAATAAACTTAAAGATATCTTTTTTCAATTATTGCGGATTGGATTATGGGGGAAAGAATCTCTTATAATTGAAACACCATTAAATGAAAGTGATTGGTTACAAATTCAATGCTATGCTAAAAACCATACCGTTGAAGGGCTAATTTATGATAGCTTCAAATATCTTAAAGATGATCAACTTCCTCCACAAGCACTACTTATAAAATGGACAGTTCGAGTCGATCAGATTGAACGTCATAATAAGAAAATGAATGAAGTAATTGCAGCTCAATATACCACGTTCACCAAATTGGGTCTTCAGCCTATCTTACAAAAAGGACAAGGTGTTGCTTGCTGTTACGATATTCCCGAACATCGTATGTCCGGTGATATTGATTGGTATTTTGAAAATAAGAGCTATGAAAAAGCAAGAAAAATTATAAAAGAAAAGAAACTTAATGTTAGAGACACTGCTGGATTTAGTTTAGATTATGACTGGAATGGTATCCATATTGAGCATCACAAAAAGCTCTTTGATATTGGAAATCCTTTTAAATACAATTATCTGCAAAAACTACAATTAAAGTACCGTGATAGGCAGCAAGAATTATTAATTAATGAAGTACTAGTCAAAGTACTTGCCATCGAGCTTCAGACATTTCAGGTAAATGCACATATCTTAAAACATTTAATATTCTTTGGCATCGGATTGCGACAGATCTGCGATTCAGCACGATTATATCACAGTGTGGATTCTCAGATTAACAAGGAAGAATTAAAAAAAATTTATAAAGACACAGGAATATTACAGTGGACACATTTACTCCACATCATTTTAGTCAAATATTTGGGGCTAGAAAAAGAAAAAGTCCCATTTCCCTATCCTGAAAAATGGGATGCAGACTGGATGATGGATGAGATCTGGTATTCTGGAAACTTTGGTTATCACGACAAGCGATATGAGGATGGGAAAGTCACTGCCGTCTCCTTACAGCCAGACGGAGCGTATCGGCTTTGGGCTTGCTTCAAGATGTATTTTAGATATGCGCCTTTGGAAGCGTTTTTCTATCCTGTAATGCAAGCATATTCTAGATTCTTTGGTAAGGATAAAGATTAATAGAGCGCTAAAATGCATTTATTAATATTAAATAACCATAAGTAAAAAAGCATGCTCAAAAATTGAGCATGCTTTTTTATAATAGCAAAATTAGACTGATTTTATTTCTTCTTTACTTTTTTCTGTTTCTGTGCATTTGGGATAAACTTTTCCAAGTTTTCTTCTTTTACACCTTTAAGGCTCGTCCACAATTGCTTTTTGTATGCGTCGATCTTTTGTTAGATCTGTTGCGCATCTTGTGATTGCTGTGCTTCATCACCCAATTTAAGGGCGCCCGCAGAGGATTCACGGATGATGGTACTGGCGTATCCGGCCTACGAACTACATATTTGATTGTTGGATGATTTGTTTGTAGTTCTGTGGGAATAGGTCTTTTAAGTTTTTGTGGTTTATTGACGCTATATTCTGTAGCGTATGCTTTAGCCAATTGAAAGGATTGCCTCATGTTATTTACAGATAGCGAAGAATGAATAGATCATTGCTGCACGCTGTGCTGCCTCATGGCTTCCTGCAAAGAGGTAGTTCTTGCGTCCTAGGGCAACGGGCCTGATTGCATTTTCAATCTGCTTATTATCGATCAATAACGAGCCATCGTATAGATAAGCTGATAAAGCATCCCATCTTGCATAAGCATAAGCCATGGTCTTTCCAATCTGACTTTTTGGTAATGTTGCTTTTATCTGCTCAAAGATCAATTTACCCATTTCGTTGATAACAGGTAAAGACTCCTGTAGCCGCAGCTCCTTGATCTGTTCTGCTGTAAGATTATCCTGCTTTGCTTGACGCTCTACAGCGTACAGTTTCTGGATCATCAATAATGCCTTTTCAGCTCTTGGCTTATCGTTATCCAATGCTTTTTCAAACTCACGGCGTGCATGTGCCCAACAGGCTAGATGCGTTACTTCCTTTTTTTTAGCATATTTATCATACACAGCATACCCATCCGTCTGAAGATAGCCTTTAAAGTTTCCAAGCATAGGCACGGCCGCAATACCACCACGGGTGGGACTATAATCAAACAGCACGATACCCTCCAGTGGAGCGTGATATACCCAATAATATCCTTGATGGGAAGCGCCTTTTTTATCGCTGTCCAGTACTTTTATTGGGGTTTATCTCGCATTTGTTTTCCTCTTTATGGTCTCGATGATTGCTACGCAATTCATCGACCTGTAAGTAGCCCTGTACTTTGGTATCGAAGATGAGCTGTTCATATAATGGCTCTAGTTTTTCTAGCGCTTGTTTGGTCCATCCTTCGATCGTTGATGATGGGATCTGTATGTTTTCCCTTGCAAAGATCTGTTTCTGTCGGTATAGTGGAAGATGATCCATGTATTTAGCGGTCAGGATCATCGCAAGCAAGCTGGTCCCCGGGATACCTTTATCGATTACACGCTCAGGAAGTTCGGCAATAGCTACGGTAGATTTATCTTTAGCAGCATATTTATAACGGATGTAACGTTTGATGTAGAACTTGGCAGGATCGCATTCCAATTCTTCGGTAATTTCCCTACCGATGCAGATCATTTGGGATAAGTCACCTTCAGGATGGATTTCAATCTCTTCCACAGGAAGGTGTGCAGGCAATTTCGCACGTCCTTTATGGTTGGGGCGCTTGCGGATGTATTCGATTTTTTGCTTAACTTCTTCCAGTTGCTGCTCTACTTCCGCAGACTCTGCTTTAAAAGGAAGCATGGTCTGGGCGGGATCGCCCTCAAAGCGTTCACGCTTCTGTCCGAACTGCATACGCTTGTACATAGCGAGCTGCGATTCCAGGTAATCTATTTTTTTCATCTTTTATAGAGGAACTTTTGGAAAGGCCTGTAATTTCTTTCTGCTGACTGGAAATAACCTTGAGAAGGTCTTCTTTTGATAGGTTTTCCAGTGCTGTTTTCATACCGTAAATATAAGTAAAAAGTGGCTTTTAACCTATACAAAACCACTTTTAAGGGAAATAAAACCGTCTTTTTTGAATACTTTTCACAACCTGGATACACTCAACCATCAGTACCAGATCACTCCAGGACAACTCTCCGTTTTTTACATGTGGCGGTAAAAAGGTCCCGCTTTCCAGACGTTTGTAATACAACACAAAGCCTCCTTTTTCCCAGTGGAGAAGTTTTATATGCGTACGGCTAAGGTTTAAAAAAACGAATACCTCACCACTGGTAGCTTGTCGTTGCATCACTGATTTGATCAGTCCGCATAGTCCATCGAATGATTTGCGCATATCACAGTGACTATCGTAAAGGTAAAACCGGTGTGATGAACCGAGCGCAAACATTAGTAAAGCTGTATCAGTTGAGAAAGAAGGGCTAGATCGTGCTCTACCTTAATACGTACTCCGTTGGGATAAATAACTTCAAATTCATGTTTACTGCTGATCTTATCGATAGTTATAAAACTACCGCTGGCTGTTTCTTCCCCTTTGCTGCGCGAAAACCAATAATAAAAAGTGGCTTCGTTAATCCCGTTTTCAGCGCAATAAGTCTTCTTGCTTTTTCCGCTAGCTCGCCAGTCTGATATCATAGACAGCATGGCAGCTCTTTTTTCTTGCATATTCATAATGCAAAGCTAGACCATACTCTTAAGCTTTTAAATATGTACTTGGTAGGGCGATTACGAATGATTTGCGCATATCACAGTGGCTATCGTAAAGGTAAAACCGGTGGGATGAACCGAGCGCAAACATTAGTAAAGCTGTATCAGTTGAGAAAGAAGGGCTAGATCGTGCTCTACCCTAATACGTACTCCGTTGGGATAAATAACTTCAACTTCATGTTTACTGCTGATCGTATCGATAGTTATAAAACTACCGCTGGCTGTTTCTTCCCCTTTGCTGCGCGAAAACCAATAATAAAAAGTGGCTTCGTTAATCCCGTTTTCAGCGCAATATGTCTTTTTGCTTTTTCCGCTAGCTCGCCAGTCTGATATCATAGACAGCATGGCAGCTCTTTTTTCTTGCATATTCATAATGCAAAGCTAGGCCATACGCTTAAGCTTTTAAATATGTACTTGGTAGGGCGATTACGTATAATATGCTAATAAGATATGTGAATAGCGCACGACGGCAGCAATTATTCGTAAATTGTTAATTTAATCGGTTAAACATCATGAAGAAGAACAGGTGGTCAAATGAGTTAAATACGTGGTCATATACGAAAGAATCTTCGGTTTCTGGAAGTATATTTTTATATTTATTTAATATTTGAAAGATAAAAAGGTTTCATCATTGCCATATATTTATACATACGCTGTTTCTATAATTTCAAAATCATTTTTCAAATGATTTTGCAAACTGGAATTTAAAATTGGACATGTTGAGAGTAAGTCTCGAACTGGATATTTACCGACAACATCTTCAAGAGCCATCAGATGACGATTATGATGAAGGTCGGTGCCTACAAAGTCATACATACCGGATTTAATCATAGTCAAAGCAGCAGATTTTACTTCCACACCATAATATCGACTTATAGACAATAGATTTAGTTGCAACATACAACCAGCATCTTTAATTTGCTTATAGACATTAAAATTATAATGGTAATAATTATATCTTTCCGGGTGTGCTAAAATCGGTTGATATCCCAAATTCTGAATATCCAATATCGTTTGAAATAAAGCTTTCGATTCTTGCAAATACGACATTTCAATCAGTACGTAACCACCTGGCATCACACATAGCTCATTATTTTGAACTAATCTAGCTAAATTATCATCGATCATATGCTCTGCAGCTGCAAAAATGATCGGTTTATCTGCACGACGATTAAGTTCTTCTTGAAGGATTTGCTTACTTTGTTGTATGATTTGTCTATTATTAGGATACATACCATCCATAATATGAGGAGTACAAATAAATTTATCAAACCCCATATATCTCAAACCTTTCAATAGGTGAATAGATTGTTCTAAGGATTGACTTCCATCGTCAATACCTGGTAAAATATGATTGTGCATATCAACTTCCAAAAAAGCTAACTTACCCAATACTTTTAGTTTTGAATCTTTTGATTTACTTTTAAAAATTTTTGAAAAAAAACTCATAATTATTAATTACTACCAACTTTAAGATATAACGTATCTACAAAATATAATGCTACAATTAACAAAGTTAATAATTAATATCAATAAATATTTCAAAAAAAGCCAATATGTATAATATTGGCTTTTAACATTGTAACTTTAGGACTACTTTCGTGAGAAAAAATTAATAAATTTTTCTAAATACTTCTTCCAAAAGCCCCTTGATGTATTTCCATCTCCATAACCATAACCATAACCGTAGCCATAACCATAACCTCTAGCGAAATCAACATCATTGAGCACTACCGCCATATTTTTCAATTTCTGTTGTTCAAATAATTCTTTGGGAATATTCAATAATCTTTTATCCAAATAATTTGCACGTGTAACGTACATGGTTAAATCAGCATTATGAGCGATCAATAGCGTATCTGTTACCAAACTTACTGGTGCAGTATCGACCAATACATAATCATAGTGAGTACGAGCATAATCGATGACATCATCAAAATGTCCATTCATTAATAATTCAGCTGGATTGGGCGCGACATAACCAGAATAAATAATATCAAATTTATAAGTATCAGGAGTTTTAATAACAATATTTGCAATATCCATATCCGGGTTTATCATATACTGCGTTATACCAATATTAGTGTGTTGCAGGTGTGATAGACCCAAATAATCTAAAACTCGAGGACTACGAATATCGGCTCCAATAAGCAAAACATTTTTCCCAGACATGGCTAAAATCTTAGCCAAATTAGTCGAAACAAATGATTTACCTTCTCCAGAAGTAGTTGACGTTATAAAAATCACTTTTGATTGATCTTTTTTAGTCCCCAACATAAAGTTCATATTGGTACGTAAAATACGGAATGCCTCAGCCAATGGACTACGATCGTTTTCTTCAATAACATGTTTGACACAAGTCGGTATCTCTCCTAATACAGGCACCTTCATTGCCTGTTCGATATCTTTACGAGATTGTACTTTATTATCAAAAAGGAATTTAAGATAAATAGCAGCAAAAGGAACTATTAACCCCAAAATCAATGCAGCCAATAATATAATAGATTTTTTTGGCGCTACTGGGATATCGGTACCATATGCAGAATCAATAATTTTGATATTGTCAGGTGTCGCAGCTGACTTTATTTCATTTTCTTCACGCTTTTGTAGTAAAAATAAATATAAGGTTTCTACGATTTGCTGTTGACGTGAAATATCACGATAACCGCGTTCAGTTTTAGGTAAATTCCCCAATTTCCCTTGTAACTCTGATTTTTTTCCCTGAGCAGAATTTAATGCCAATTGCGTTACTGCGCGATAATTATCCAAAGAACGCATTAAATTAAGATTCAATGTGCGTATATTATCATTAATATTCTGAACGACTGGATTATCTGAAGTAGAGGTTTGCAATAAATCGTCCCGCTCCAGTACCATTTTATTGTATTCAGAAATTGTTTTTTCAATTGATAGGTCCTGAAGACCAATATTACTGGGGAGCAATTCCGCTTTATTTGATTTAATAGACTCACGCATGTAATCGACCAATTTCAATTGTGTTCTTTGCTCCATTACTTTTTTATCCGATTCAGATGCGGTTTCCAGATACAATTTAGCCTCTGCTTCGACATCTGTCAACTGATTACCCTCTTTAAACCGTTCCGCATTTTTATCCACCGCAGATAAATCTCCAGAAATAATAGCTAATCGATCACTAATAAACTTGGAAGTTGCTTTCGTCAATTTATCTTTATCAGAAGTTAGATCGACATTATACTGATTGATCAATTCATCAATAATATTTTGAGCTAATTTGACAGAGGGTAAGGTCATTCCAAAATTTATGATATTAGATTGCTTCTCTGTATTTGGACTAATTTGAATTGCTTTAACTAACTTCTCTCTTACATTAACCATAGGCTGTACAGAAACCTCAAATGTTTTGCCTATGACTTTATTTATACTGCCTGAATTTGGAATCAGCATAATTTCACCTACTGCTGTGTTTAGCTTATTTCCTAATTTATATTTAACATCCTTCTTAGATTTTGTGTCAGTTAATAACAGCTGAGTAGCAGATAAAATTTTAATTTCAAAGCCACCTTTAACTGTATCTAAATATTTAGGATTGTCATTTAATAATACAAACTTAAATGGTGCCTGATCCGCTGTCAAAAATGATTTATGAAAACCATCTTTACTTTGATATGTGACATTTAATTTTAATTTTTCAACCACCTTGTTAATCAATCTTCTTGATTTCAGCACATCAATTTGATCCATTACCTGAGCTGAGTTACCAGAAGATCTAGTTATACTTGCCAAATCAGCTAAACCAGCAAGCTCACCTTTTGCACTTGACTCGTCAGGTAATAGTATTTTAGCATCTACAGTATATTGTTTTGTTGCATATGTAAGATAGGCAAAAGCGCCTGATAATGCAATGCACATGGCTAAAACAAACCATTTCCAATAATATAGGTATTGTTCTATTAATGCTCGAATATTAATTTCTTGTTCAGTTTCCTGAAAAGGTACGTTATTATTTGTATTGTTGTTCATAAAATTAATTGCGGCTGGATACAATTACAGCGATAATAGTAATAATTAGACTTGATACTGAAATCCAAACATTTGTATTTTGCCCTAAATTGGAATTTCTTACTTGCGATCCATTGGGTTCGACATAGATGACATCATTCTGTGCAAGATAATAAAAGGGAGAATTAAGGGCGTCCTGTTTTGTTAGATCAATACGGTTCATTGTTTTTTTACCATTAATCTCTCTAATGAGAAGTATATTATCACGTTTTCCCTTGATGGTTAAATCTCCCGCTAGTCCTAATGCCTCTAGTATGGTAACACGCTCATTTTGTAATGGATAAGTTCCCGGTCTAGTAACTTCTCCCAAAACAGTAACTTTAAAATTACTAAAAGAAATATTAACCCCAGGGTCTAGAATGTATTTTTTTAACCGTTGCCGTATTTCTTCAACAGCTTCTACACGTGTCAACCCACTCAATTTAATTTTACCTAAAACAGGAAAGTCGATCATGCCATTTTCATCCACCGTGTAAGTAGGTTTAAATGCGAAATCATTACCTGTAGCAGCGTTCAGTTGGTAAGCATTCTGCTGATTAAATGGCAATGTCGCTTTAATATCGGCCGCTGAAATTGATATGGCTAAAATATCACTAGATTGAATTTTAGGTATAAATTGTTCATAAATTGTATTGATTGCAGTTGAATCTGGCTGTAGATAAACTATACTTTTGCGAGATCCACAGGAAGATAAAATTGAAAGAAATACGATTAAAGTTAAAAAATAAAAAAATCGTTGTACTATTTTATTCATATATGTTAGTGCTAATATTTTTATTGTAATCAATTGAATAAATTAATAAGTCGCTAGCAATAATCAAACCACGATTGATATATTCTTAGCAACAGTAAAAATACATTTAATTTCAATTAAAATAAGGAAAAAAAGTTAAATAAGAAAAAATCTGTAATAGTCGTTTTTAGCTTGATATCATAATAAAATAGATTTATACCTAATTTATCCATTCAATAACTTGCCAAAATTGATGAATTAAATTATATATAATCAACATATAATATTATATATTAGCCTGATGCACCGAATTTACTATGTCTAGATATGGAAATATCATTAAATTTAGACTTGTCTATTCACAAAATAATCCAACGGATAAGTATGATCTTCATTTGAAGCATTTTCAATTCCGTAATCCGCATACACTTATAGTTCACTATTAGCTTCTAAAGCTCGGAATGCAGTCCCAAGGCCAATTGGAACATGAAGTATTTGCATACCATCATCGCTAATTGTTTTATTTGTAATAGGGAGATTATTAGACGGTTTTTCCCAATTATCAATTTGCACAACGTCAACTGAAAATGAGCCGGACAGAACATAAAACCAACGTTGATCCATCTTGTGAGCACACCATCCTCTTACAAGTTCAGTATCCGGATTTTTAATAATATAAAACCTTTTGACAAGACTCATGTCAAAATCATTTACAAATTTAATTTGCCCTCTGTAATCTTTGGCGATACCACCAGCAATGAAATTTATCATATTTTAGTAATTATATATTTCTTTATTACGTAAATTTTTATTGTCAGATATATAAGACTTAGTAAAGAAACTAAGGCTAATGAAAAAATCAATTGAGTAGATAAATTTTCGTTGGAAAACCTGATCACAAACAAACCAACAATAAATTGGATTAGGCCATAAAGAAATGAGATCAACAATTTATTGCACGCCACTTCATTACCTAAAAGCTGGTACAAATGTGATCGATGTGCTTTAAAAATATTCTCTTTCAGATAAAGACGACGAATAATTGTCCATATTGCATCAATCCCATATACTAACAAAAATAAAATATAAATAATATTGCCAGTCATTAAGATTAGAGACCCAAGCGCAAATAATAGAATATAGGCAATCGCCACGGCCCCAACATCACCAGCAAAACACTTAGCTTTTGTTCTGAAGTTGAAAAAGGAAAAAACAAAAACTCCAAGTAAGGAAAAAGCAAGAAGATCGTGGGCTATAAAATTAATCTTATAATTAGTCAGCATCAATAATGCTCCAACTGCTAGACTATAACAAGCGGTCATACCATTAATTCCATCCATAAAGTTATAAGCATTGATTACGCCTACAACGAAGATAAAGCCAATCAATAAATAATACCAGGGCATTTCAAATAATACTAATTGATAGGCAAGTAACAGAACAGAAGAGAAATGCACGACAAGACGTATCTTATTGGAAAGTGTAAAGACATCGTCTAAGAAGGAAATAATAGTCATTATTGTTAATCCCAAAAAGAACCAAGGATATTGAAAATCAGACCAAATAAAATAAGCCAGTGCGCCAAAATAGAAAACAACTCCACCACCTCTCAGTGTTATCGTATTATGAGAAGAGCGCTGATTTGGCTTGTCAATTATATTAAAATGATCGGCTAATTTAAAATAAAAAAGCTCGAGGATGAATAGGCAAATGAATACGATGAAATAAACCATAATTAAAATTTTTTAAATGAAAGAATTGTTTTCTGCAACCCTTCTTTTGCCGTTAACGGTAATTTTTCAATTCCCAATGCTGTTTTGATCTTATGATTAGAAACAACATATGATTCCGTCAACTTTTTTAGACGTTCCGAATTTAAAGGGAGGGGTAATACATCACCAATCTTTACCATTGACTTAATCAATAATGATGAGATACTCCAAAGTTTCTCCTTTTTTCCTAATATTTTAGCAATCTCTTTTACTAATTCATTTGTTGATAAATATTCATCATCCGCAAAATTATAAACTCCAGAAGAAATATTCTTATTTATTACTATTTGATAAATAAGATAACATAAATTGTCAACACTTAAAAAAGAGCGTTGGTTGTGGAATGATGCAAGTGGCCAGGGAATTCCTTTCTCTACAACTTTGTATAATAAATTTAGGTTCCCCTTATTACCCGGTCCATGTATCATGCATGGACGAATGATGAAAAGGCGTTTTCCTTCTGGTAAGCTTTGGGTTAATAAGAATTGTTCTGCTTCAATTTTGGACTTACCATAAGGTGTAAATGGTTCACCAATCACATCTTCAATTAATTCTCCACTAACTGTATCAGCAACTGCTTTTACAGATGAAAAGTAAAAAAAATCACGAATTTCTGTCAATAAAAATTTTTGAAACAGCCGGATGGTCAAATCTCTGTTTATTTTATAATATTCGTCTAGATTCGAGCTATTGGATGTATCGTGCGCTTTTCCTGCTAAATGAATAATAGCTGTACCTGATTCAGGAATGTTTTCATGCCAATTCGAATTTCTCAATGATAAATTACACACTTCCTCCCCTTTATCCTCTAAAAAAGTTTTAAGATTTTGACCTACAAAACCAGTAGATCCTGTTACTATGAATTTCATGATTTTATCAAGCCTTCTATTAAAGAAATATATTCTCCTACAACAACTTCTTGCGAATATTTTTCATTAATTAGGTGTAACCCATTTTCCCCCATTTCCTTTAATTCATCTTTTGTTGTTGATTTCAAAAAATCAACTAATTCACTTACCTTATCTTGAAAAATCGTAGTTGTAATAATCTTTGAGCAGTTTTGTTTATTAAGAAAGTTTACAATTGGGCTTTCTTTTCCTGAGCAGACTAGCAGTGGTTTGGCACATGCCATAATCGTATAAACTTTTGATGGAAAACCATGTCCCTCCATTTCCTTTGACATAAATATATATTGGAGATCTGTAAAGGCCAATAAACGAGGCATCAATTCTCTAGGTTGATAAGGTAAAATATGTACATTTTTTAATCCATATTCATGTACCTTCTCTTCTACGTATTTCTTCATAACTCCTTCGCCAATCACATAAAAATCAAAACCGTCATCCTTAAGTAAAATTGCCGTATGCAATAATGGTTCCCAATCTTGAGCATGACCAATATTGCCAGCATACATGAGCTTAATATTTTCATTTGATATAAACAAAGAGGGGTCCAAGTTGCTTTCTAAAAGTGGCTTATAAAGCGCAGTATCTACAAAATTAGGAATTATATGTAATTTATTTTTATGTTCAAATCTTTCAATAATAGTGTTGTAGAAAACTTGATCAATTGTAGTTACAGCATCTGATTTATTATAAACAAATGACTCCAACTTTTTTAAAATATTTATTATAACTCTTGATTTAAGCCCCCCCTGTTCAATTAAAAAATCGGGATAAATTTCTTGCACATTATAAATAACTTTTGCCCCTTTAAATTTAGCAATAATTAAATTCACTAAACCTATAGTAAGCGGAGGTGAAGGTGACAAAATAACATCAACATTTTTTTCTCGCAGCCCCAAAATCAAAGCTAACAGATGCCAATACACAAAACCCATTAATCTTAAAAAGGTAGATTTAAACTTTTTCTGCGGAATATGTATAACAGGAATCCCGCAATACTCTCCCTCATAATAGAGACCAAAAAACTTTTTTTTCATTGGATGTTTATCCAACTGATCTTGAACGACATTATAATGAGGTGTCGTCGTTAAAACGACAACCTCATACCCTGCCTCTTTAAAAGCAATCGCAATATCATTATACAAATACGCAGTAGATACGCCATCTGGAAAGAAAGCGATACTATGTATCAGAATTTTTTTCTTTTTAATCATTTTTAAATTTCTTCCGACCAAACTGTTCTTTTGATATAATCAGTATACGAAATAATAATACGAACTACTTTCTGAGAAACATTTGCCATCGAATAGTCTGCAACCGGTCTAAAATTTCTTTCTGCACCTACTTGCTGTTGCAAAACTTGTGTCAAGCCCTGTAAAATACGTTCAGGAGATAAACCAACCATCATTACGGATGCTTCTTCCATTGCCTCTGGGCGTTCATGCGCCTGACGGATATTCAAAGCACGGAAATTTAGGATCGAAGATTCTTCTGAGATTGTTCCTGAATCTGACAATACTGCATAAGCATCTTTTTGTAAAGCATTGTAATCATGAAATCCTAATGGTTTCAAAAACTGGATCTCAGGACGCATTTCAATTTGCATCTTATCAATCATATTCTGTGTACGCGGATGAGTGGAAACAATAATCGGATATTGATATTTTTCAGCAATAGCATTTAAAGATGTCATCAATCCACGGAAATTTTTCTCCGAATTGATATTCTCCTCACGATGAGATGAAATTACAAAAAACTTACCTTTCTCCAAGTTCAATTTTTCTAAAACTTGAGATGCATTAATTTCAGGTAGGTAATGATGCAACACTTCAAACATCGGTGAACCTGTTTTAATAATACGATCTGCAGGTAAACCTTCTCTTAATAAATACTCACGTGCAATATCTGAATATGTTAAATTGATATCTGAAGTATGATCCACAATTTTACGATTAGTTTCTTCTGGCACACGTTGGTCAAAGCATCTATTTCCTGCTTCCATATGGAAAATAGGAATATGACGTTTTTTAGCAGGAATTGCGCATAGACAAGAATTAGTATCCCCTAATACTAAAAAAGCATCAGGTTGTAACTCTTCTAATAATGGATCTATTTTAATTAGAATATTTCCAACCGTTTCGGTAGCTGTTTTACCCGCAGCCTCTAAAAAATAATCAGGTTTGCGTAAACCTAAATCTTCGAAAAAGATCTGATTTAATTCGTAATCGTAATTCTGTCCTGTATGGACTATAGTATGTTCTACAGCATCAGAAGCATCAAGTGCCGCTAATACTCTTGATAGTCTAATAATTTCTGGTCGTGTACCAACGACGGTCATCACTTTTAATTTTTTCATGATATGTTTAACACTTAAACAGTTTCAAAATATGTATCTGCATCCTCTTGATTAAAAGGTTCATTGATCCAAAAGATCGTATAAAGCTCTTCCTTTCCTATATTTTTAATATTATGGGTATACCAAATCGGCATATCCACATAAGCTGGTTCTTGGCCATCTAAATAAAAATCCATTACTTCATCCGTATTGATCTTTCTGAGTTGAATAAGGGCCTTTCCTTTGATCACCGCAAATCGCTCAATCTTACGGGTATGGTAATGGTTTCCTCTTGTTATCCCAGGCACAGTTGTCGAGAAAGAACATTGTCCTCCAATTCCTAAACGAATAACCTCTACAAAAGCTCCTCTTGGATCAATATGTTGTGTGAACTTTACAGGAAAATGTGTTGCGTGGTCAATATAAGTACGGTAAGTATTAAATAGATTATGTTCAAAAGTATTATTTATCACCGGAATTTCTCCACCATCAAAATATTTTGCTTTGTATTCATTTAATAATGCGAGTACTTCAGATACTTTTTTAGTCGCAGTTGGCTCAATTAATAATTCAGCTATACCTTCTTTACTTCTTATCGTCCTAATGATCGTATCTACCAATTCTTGGACATAAATCAATTTCACCTCACCGTCTGTGGCAATAGAAGGTATTTCACCATGCGTTAGTTGGTAACAGAAAGTAGCTACAAAAGAATTATAAAAAGGTTTACCAAAAGCACCAAACACATTTGGAATAATTAATCCTGTTGCTTTTCCTCCGCTGGCTTTCGCCCATTCCACTATTGCTTCTCGGCCTGCTTTTTTAGATTTTCCATATAGATTATCACGTTCCTCTTGGGTCGACGATGAAATCAATACATGTGCTTGCGAATTTGTTCTTTTTAAAGCGTCAACTAATTTAACGGCCAAAGCAACGTTGGTATCGTGCAACACTTGTTCAGACTCATGACGATTTAAAGCTGATAAATGTACAATGACATCACATTTTGAAACAAAAGCATCTAATTCTTGATCCTGTTCAAAAATATCACGGTTAAAATCGACCCTTTCAAATTCATCTGGGAATAATCCCAACGTATTGTATAAATGATTTCCAACAAAACCATTTTGACCTGTAATTCCTATTCTTATCATTTTCTATTTATAAAATAATCCAGCGGATATGTATAATCGTCGTATGGAGCATTTTCTATTCCAAAATCTGAAAAAACCAATAATTCAGAATTTTCTTCTAGTGATTGAAAAGCTGTAGCATAACCTGCCGAAAGATGCAGTACTTGATTTTCATTCGTACTTAAAAACAAGCGTTCTACAGGTAAATCTGTAGAAGCAGTTTCCCAATCATCAATTCTCACAATATCAATGGCAAAAGAACCAGAAAGAATGTAGAACCAACGCTGTTCGATGCGATGTGCTCTCCAGCCCCGAACTAACGTTAAATCTACGTTCTTAATGATATAGAACCTTTTAACCAAAGAAATATCAAAATCATTGACAAACCGAATTTGACCTCTATCGTCTTTGGCTATTCCACCTTTTATAAAATCAATCATAATAAAATTAGTATGGATATTGCATTACGTCTTCGCCAAAAACTTCTTTTCTGATAAGAGGCAATGTTGAAATGAGCTTTTTAAGCCCTTCTACACCTTGTTGCTCTGTATTGTGAGAATGATAATCTTCAATCTTAGATACATCTTGCTCACCTTCCGAGAAATACTTAGCATAGTTTAAGTCTCTATTATCGGCTGGAACACGATAGAAATCACCCATATCTTCGGCTTTCATCATTTCTTCACGGGTACATAAAGTTTCATAAAGTTTTTCTCCATGTCGAGTGCCAATAACTTTAACAGGTACTTCTTTACCTGTCAATTCAATCAAGGCTTTAGCTAAATCGCCAATAGAACCTGCTGGAGCTTTATTAACAAATAAATCGCCTGGATTAGCATGTTCAAAAGCAAATAAGACCAAGTCAACTGCATCTTCCAAAGACATAAAAAAACGAGACATATTTGGATCTGTGATTGTGATGGGTTCTCCTTTTTGAATCTGATTTAAAAACAAAGGAATGACAGAACCTCTAGATGCCATTACATTTCCATAACGAGTAAGACAAACAACCGTATCAGTTAAGTTTCGCGCTTCAGCGACAGCTACTTTCTCCATCATTGCTTTTGAGATACCCATTGCATTGATTGGGTAAGCAGCTTTATCTGTGGAAAGACAAATTACTTTCTTAACTCTATTTGATGCTGCCGCACGAATCACATTTTGTGTACCTTCAACATTGGTTTTTACAGCTTGCATTGGAAAAAACTCACAAGATGGCACTTGCTTTAAAGCAGCTGCATGAAAGATATAATCAACACCTCGAGTAGCGGGCTCAACCGAGTTATAATCCCGAACATCTCCTATATAATATTTGATTTTTTCATTTTTATATAGATTTCTCATATCATCCTGTTTCTTTTCATCACGTGAGAAAATACGAATCTGTTTAAAATGATCCGTATTTAAGAATCGATTTAACACAGCTGTCCCAAAGGAACCTGTTCCTCCTGTTATTAAAAGTACTTTGTCTTTAATTTGCATATTTTTCTTTTCTAGATATTACAATATAATTTTTTCTTTTCTTCCTTTGTTGGATAATTTATTAATACGGCTTTATATTTTCCTTTAAAGATAAATAAAGATCCTGCACCTGCACCTATAATTTTAAATTCATTAAAAAGTTTACTGATATCTGCCAGTGTTGAAGCTCCTCCTAATACTGTTATGGGCTTAGATGTTAGGTCTATCACTTTTCTAACCAAAGCGATATCGTATCCATTTTGTGTGCCATCTAAATCAATAGAATTAATTATTAATTCACCATATGGTAAGGAACTAATATTTTTCAGAAAGGTAAATAAATCTATTTTTGTATTTATTTTTCCGTTTTTAATATAGATATCATATCCACCTAATAATCTCTTTTGAACATCTAACACAATCACTACGCTCTGAAGTCCTAAACGATCACTAATTTGAGCTACAACATTTATATTTTCAAATATAACACTACTTAATGCTATTTTCTCCACACCCAAATTAGATATCCTCTCAGCTTGTTCATACGTCTTTATACCTCCACCATAACACAAAGGCATTCTTGATTGCTTTGCTAGCTCTCCAATAAGTTCAAAATTTGGCTCTACGTAATTTCTTGATGCAGAAATATCGAAAACACAAATTTCATCAACTTCCTTTTCATTAAAAATTTTAACAATATTTATAGGATCGCCTATATATACTGAATTTTTAAATTTTGTAGTTTTAACAACTAATCCATCTTCTATAAGTATACATGGAATTAATCTTGGTTTTAACATCTCCTATAAATTAGCAAAATTCCTTAAAAATCGAATTCCTGATTGATGGCTTTTTTCAGGGTGACACTGAATACCAAAAACATTTTCATTGTTAACAATACTAGCAAAATTTACACCATAATTTGTTGTTGTAAGGATATTTTCTGGGTTATCACATTCCATTACATAAGAGTGTAAAAAATAAAAATCATCAATACCATTTAGTATTGGATGTAAATTATTTACTTCTACATTATTCCAACCCATATGAGGAGTTAACGTTTTATGTCTTAAAGTTGTGTCTAGTTTAACAACTTTTGAAGGAATCCAACCTAAACCCATTAATATTCCTTCACTGCTAAAGTTTGCCATCATTTGCATACCAACACAAATACCTAAAACCATCACTTTCTGTTTAAAAACCATCTCATTTAGAACCGGAATCAAATTTGATTTTTGCAGTTTTTCCATAGCATAATCAAAATGTCCTACTCCTGGCAAAATTAGTTTATTAGAATTCAAAATTTCATTCTCAAGACAACTCGCCTGACATTCTATTCCTAGTTCTCGATAAATATTTATAAAAGCATTAACGTTTCCAACCCCATAGTCAATAATTGTTATCATCGTAATAATCGTTTTTCAATTCCACAGATTCGACTTAACCAAATTCCTAGATGAATTAACCAACGTTTTGATTTATAATCTCTAAAGGTTCTATTTTGCTGTATAAATAATTCTTCAAATTCTGACTCTGAAAATCCTAACTTATTAGCTACATATCTTTTTTCATTTTCACTTGTTTGTATATCTAGTTCTTGTTTTGAAATTCTCTTTAAGGCATCTTCTCTTGTCAATTGACCTGTCAATACTAAAGAAGATAGGTGTGCTCTTCGTTTATCAAACCCGTATTTTTTTGGAAACCAAAAATCTTCTATAAATCTAGTAAATCGCGATTCATGATGCTTATGCCGAAATGGCTGCCATCCAAATTCAGCATTCAAAAGTAATTCAGCATCATTTTTAAGATATGTTACATAATTTAATGGATGAAATACCTTCATCCCTAATATTCGTTGATAATAAATTTTATATGTAAAAATATCAACAATTGGAAAGGTCTTGAGTTTAGTTTCTCCAAATTTATTATGAATATCGATAATTAATCTTTTATCAATTCCAGGATATGCTCCCCACTCAATAGGTTCCCTACAACATTCTGTACTAAAATTCGCTCCAGTAAAAACATATTTAATATTATTTTTATGTGCAAATTTGTATAAACTAGAAAAAAAAGCTAAATCCTGCGGTGCATCTTGCTCCGCAATTTGAGATTTAAAAAATGAACGTTGAAGATCTTTCATCTCATTCCAATTAATTACATCAGTATACAAATCTAAACTTAATCCATCGACCAATTTTTCTATATTTGATACAGCTTGTTCCGTATTCCATCCAGCATCAACATGATAAAGAAGTGGTCTTAAACCCATTATCTTTGTTGTAACATATGTACAATAAGAACTGTCTAGTCCTCCACTAACACCTATAATACAATCATATTGCTTTTTCCTATTCTCAAACTTAACTTTTTTTGCAAATTTTAATAATTCATCTGATTTATCTTGACCAAAATTCCAAGAGGGTAAAATATTTTCAATAAAATTAGTGTAATATTCGCTTTCGCCAAGGTCATTAAACACAATATTAGGATCTGAAGTATCCATAATTGTTTTAGTACATATTTTATAATCTCTCATTGTACTATTTTTAATATTCTTTACTGCCATATTATCTATCTATTTAGCATCAAGTACTAAAGCTTCAATTTCTTTTCTAAATTTCTTAGAAATAACATCTTTACTAAAATTGGCAACAGCAAAATCATATCCTTTAATACCCAGATCTTTTCTTTGTTCAAAATCAAAAATTTTAGAAATACTTTGAGAAATTTCAAAATCATTTAAACTGCTTGAAATTACATACCCTATATCATTATCACTAAGAATTCGCATAGATGCCACTTCAACGGGGCCAAATCCTAAGATAACCCTACCCGACATTAAGTATTCTGGAATTTTGGTTGACACAGATAATTTTGTTAGACTTCTATTATATTGATCATCACTTTCAACATGTAACAAAACATCACTTTCAATAATTCTACACTTTAGATTTTCACCAGTCACGGGTCCACAATAATTAACCGATGCGCGCTCAAACGCTGACAAAATATCATTTGAAGGTTTTTCTATCGTATAAACATTTATTTTTGCACGATTATTTAGAATACTGCCTAATCGTGAAATCATTTTCCAACGATTAAGATGCAATCCTCCAAAATAAGAGATTATTATCACTTTATCAGATTTATCATCTACATAATTAATTAGCGGATTAACGTTAACAGAATTCATGATAAAATTAAAACTCTTTCCAAAATAATTTTCATATTCATTGGCCATTAATTCTCCAATTGTATATAGTTTCGATGATTTTGCTATTGTATCTTTATAAAAATTAAGAGCCCTTTCTTTTCTATTTTTATCTAAAAAATTTCTAGGTTGGGGATTTAAGACATAATCGTCAGTAAAATAAATTACCAAAGGTATCTTCAATTCATTCGAGATCCATTTAGCAACAGTATGAGGAAATTCCATATCTCCAGCTACAAAAAAAATAATCTGAGGATTATATTCTCTAAGCCACAATTTCAATTTATTAGTTTTCCAAAAATTTAGACTCCATAACAAATCCCTCAACTGAACTAGCGAATCTGCTCTTTTCTGGAGAAATTTAAATAAAACGCTCACAATTTTTTTTTTGCTGTAGGCTAGTTGATTTTCATTACTTATATAATTTTGTTTATTAATTTCTCCTCCTTTTTTTCCACTCAATGTTAGTGTATTTATTAAAACATCCTTATCAGTTATTTTAAAATAATTATTACAATAATCTAAATCAGGAGATTCATTTTCACTAAAAAATATTTGTCCAAGATCAGCTTTATTAAAATCTGAAAATATGGCTTCATATGTTTTCCCATTGTTTGATAAAGATGAAAAGCTATTATTAGCTACTATTAGTACTTTACTCATAAAAAAAATTATTATTCTCATACATAGCATCCAGAGAATCTTTCATCACTGGAAACACAAATTCAAAAAAGAAGAAAGCTAAATAAAGCACAAGGACTATCAGTCTCTCTCCTCCTCTTTTAAATTTGAAATTGACATGGTTTAACATAAACAAAACATTTACTAAAGATATATTTAGAAATATTCTGATGAAAATTGCGTAATTAAAATACAAAATAACTAAAAACACCAAATACAAGTTAATTGCAATGATTACTTTTTTTAAATCTGGATTTATAGAAATATTACTTTTGAAATACCAATGAATTAAAAAATAATTTCCAATTTGAAAAAAGGTATACAATAAAAATTGAGGAAATCTAGTTAAATACATTGTACCTCTTCCGCCTGTATCTTTGAGAATTCCAATTAAAAGAGAATCTCCAATCGTAAACGCAAATAATCCAATAAGAGTAAGCAAAAATACCTTTTCTGGTTTTATATTTTTATATAAAAATGCGAAATATATTAAAAAATAAAAAATAGAGGAGATGTGCACAGTCGTCGCAATAAGAATGCTAACTAACAATAAAAATTTGCCCCTTTCTTGATTTTTCAAAAATGCAATTATACCTATTAAAACTATCGAAAACGACAAAAAGTTTCTCAATAAAACATACTCAATAGGCAAGTATACTGCTAAAAAAACACTCACAAAAAGAGCAGAATATCTTGAAAACTTAAAACTAAATACACCTAAAACTGTTAAAATAAAAGCCGCTATAACTTTAAAAAATATTTGAAAAGTAAACCCAAACAAATTCCCTAAGTACATTAACAAATTATATCCAGCTTCGTAAGAAAATATTGACTTAGCACTTTTAGCTCCGTTATACATTCTCTCATATAAATCATAATCTCCATTCATTGTATTAAAGCCAAAAAGCACCCAACAATATACTAATATTAATATTGTCAGAAATTTTGAGTTCTTAAATAAAAGAGAAACAAAAATTAAAAATATACTGATGGAAATCATATCTCTTATACTACCTTACACCTAAAGTTTTCTTAATTTTATTGACAATACTTTCTTCACGATTCATTTTTAAAATTTTCTTTATAAAAGATGATAAATCCTCTTTCAAACGAACTAATTTTGGAAGAGTCATAATTTTAGAAGTTTTCTTTTCAAAATCTATCGAGATCTCAATTTTTTCTGGATGATTTAAGGGGAATTCCATAGCTTTAGTAGGAATGCCACAAAATCTTTTCGTCATTTCTAAATCAAATGATGTGCCGCCATGAATTGAATCTAAATCTACACCGATATTTTGAATTAAATTGTACTTGGGAGCAATACCTAACAAGTCATTTGCTTTTAATGCTAGAGCCATTTGGTAATCCCAAGAATCAGGTTTTAAATTTCTGTTAATGCGGTCTAACTCTCTATCCCAGTTTTTAAAATCTTGTTGTAAAAGAGGTTTATAATATTTTTTACTTTTAATCAATTTCTTTCTCGTATTACTGTCTTTCCATAGTTTTAATTCTCCATCATAGTATTTTAAAAATTTCTTAGACCATGATGCCCATCCACATGGGAGCATATTTGAAGTAAACATATAACTCTCCCCCTTAACCGATTTATATTCCTCAAGATAATTTGTTCCACAAATCCAAAGTACTTTTTCTTCATTTTTGTACTTCTCAAGCATTTCTTGACAGAATGCAAAAAATGTTATATCAGGCAGGTTATCATCTTCTAAAAAAATTGCAGAAGATTCCCTTTCTAAAACCCATCTGGCTCCTACACCAATATTTTCATATACACCCCTATTTTTATCAGCATAATTTTTAATGAGTTCACAATCCCATGTAATCCTTTCTTCTATATCTTTTCTCAATTTAGAAACTGTTTTTTTCTCCTCTTCATTACGTCCTTCATCACTCAAAATATATAACTTCGAAGGTCTAACTTGAGCAATTTGATCTAAGACTTCCAATGTTTTATCAGCTCTTTTAAAAGTAAATAATACTATGGGTACTTCAAAATTTGTTTTTATCATAATAACCCTATTTATTCCAAAGCCCCGTGGCCTTGTTATTCAAAATCAATTTATATTGCTTATATTCCCAAATCGAATTTATAAAATTCCAAGTAAACATGACAAAAACAATTCCATAAATTCCATAAAATTTTCCTAAAAAAATAATTACAGGAATATGTAATAATGATTGAACAAAAGTCACAAGAAATTGCAATTTAATTTTACCTACACCATTCATGAAACTTCTGAATAAAGTACTTCGCATCAAAAATAAGATATTTAACAATAATAAAATCATAAGTAAATAATCAGGACTTATCTTATTTCCTAACCATATTTTATAAGCAAAACCGCTTAGAAAAAACATAATAATTCCGCAAGCAAATAGAAAATACCATAGAAAATCAAATTTTCTATAAGTCTTTTTTATCCAATCAAAATCCTTTTTAAAATATGCATCAGTAGTTGCGGACCACAATGGACCTACCATTGTCATAAATAATGTATTTAAAACGTTGAAATATTTCATCCCAATATTAAAAGAGGTAACTTCTTTCAATCCACAAACTTGTGCAATAATAATATTATTAGATTGTAACAATAGCAAAGCCGTTATCTGAATTAAAAAAAACTTCCCGCCAAAAGAAAATATTTCATTTAAATGCTTCCTAGAAAAATGAATAATTTTAGGAGTTACTGAATTGTATATACCTTTAAAGAAATAAAAATAAGCAAAAACAAGAGGTAATAATTGAGAGATAGACATGCATATTCCTAGTGTTATTAAATTTACTTTATTAGAATAAATAAGCATTAAAATCAATCCTAAAGACAGTAAACTTCCAGAAGCAGTAATAATAGCTGGAATTGCGGGATTTTGATCTGCCGTGAGTAATACACTTATTAAATTAACAACAAATCTAATGCAAAACATTCCAATTAGTATTATAGATAGGTTTTTAAGAGTATACCCTAATTCTGAGGGAGCATTCAACACTACTGACCATTCAACAAAGTGAGTTACAGCTGAAAATAATAAAAATATACTGACACTTATTATCAACATCATAAAGAATGTGGTACTCACATACTTTTTCAGATCATCATACTCATTTTTAGCTTTTGCTTCAGCATATTTATTTCTCAGTCCATGTCCTAACCCGATATCAAAAAAATTAAACCATTCTATAATACCAACCAAAGTAATCCAAATACCATATTCTGAAACCCCTAAATGATTTAAAGTTAGAGGAACTATCAAAAAACTTACTACTATTCCGACGACTTGGCATACAATTAGCAATAGTGTATTTTTCCCTAATTTTTTACTCCTCTCATCAACTTGAGATTTAAGAAAATCAATTTTTATAGCCACAGTAAAAAATCTATTCAGTTACATTTATTAAATACTCACCATACCCACTCTTTCTCAATGGTTCAGCAATTCTTTTTAATTGTTTTTTGTCAATATAGCCCATTCTATAAGCGACCTCCTCAATTGCCCCTATTTTTTTTCCTGTTCTTTCTTCGATCACTTGGACAAATTGTCCTGCCTGCATCAAAGAGTTAATGGTACCAGTATCCAACCAAGCAGTTCCGCGATTAAAAACGCCAACCTTTAATTTGCCTCTACGTAGATATTCCGCATTGATATCTGTGATTTCAAGCTCTCCACGAAGAGAAGGTTTGATATTTTTCGCAATTTCTACAACATCATTGTCATAAAAATATAACCCGGGTACAGCATAATTTGACTTTGGATTTTTAGGCTTTTCTTCTATAGAAAGCACCTGATTATCTTGATCAAATTCAACCACACCGTAACGCTCTGGATCAGAAACCTGGTAAGCAAACACAATACCTCCGTGTGGATCTGTAGAATCTTGTAATAACTGAGACATTCCAGAAGCATAAAAGATATTATCACCAAGTATTAAAGCTACTTTATCGTCTCCAATAAATTCTTCTCCCAATATAAATGCTTGCGCTAATCCATCTGGACTTGGCTGCTCTTTGTAGGAAAACTTACATCCTATTTGGGAACCGTCTCCTAACAATTTTTCAAAATGAGGTAGATCGTGTGGAGTCGAAATAATTAATATCTCTTTTATTCCTGCTAACATTAGTACGGATAACGGATAATAAATCATGGGCTTGTCATAGACAGGCATCAGCTGTTTGGAAACTGCTAGAGTTAAGGGATGTAGGCGTGTTCCGGATCCGCCGGCTAGTATAATTCCTTTCATATTGCTAATAACTAGTTACACGATTATATTGACTTAACATATCAACCAAACTAACTTTCCATTCTGATATTGTAAGTCCAAATGTAGCTTTTATTTTCGATTTATCTAATAAAGAAAAGCTTGGACGAGCCGCTGGCGTGGTATATGCAACACTTGGTATCGGGTTTATGATACAAGTCAAACCATTGTTCTCCTTTATGGCAACAGCAAAATCATACCACGATATTTCTCCTTCGTTAGAATAATGATATACTCCTCCTAGCCATTTATCCGATGCAATAATAACTAAAATTGCTGCGGCTAAATCTCGCGCGTAAGTGGGCGAACCAATCTGATCGTTGATGACTCCGATTTCATCTCGCTCACTCATTAACCTGATCATTGTCTTAACAAAATTCTTTCCATAAGTAGAGTATACCCACGAAGTACGAATGATGATGGCTTCTGGACAAAGCATTTGAATAGCTTGCTCACCTTTTAATTTTGTCAATCCATATGTGTTGATGGGTGCTACTGGAGCATCCTCTTTCAAAGCTACCGATGAAAGACCATCAAAAACATAATCGGTGGAGATTGCTATTAATTTTGTTCCGTGAAGAGCACAATATGCAGCAATCTGTTCAGCAGCTAAGTGATTAATTTTATCGGCCAATTCAGTTTGAGATTCGGCTAAATCGACTGCTGTATAAGCCCCTCCATGAATAATCAAATCTGGTTTATACTGTGCTAATATAGCTTGGATAAGCATCGTTTGATCTAAAGGCAATTTATTTCTATCTAAAAAAAAGCATTCATAGTTGCTCTTTTCATTGAAAAGATCTTGTAATTCTGAACCTAATTGTCCATTTGCTCCAGTGATAACAATTTTCATGATTTAAATTTCTCCTTAAAACTTAGTGCTTCTTTGTCTTTTTCAGATAAGATTATATCTTCAAGGGGAATTTCCCAATCAACACCTAGGTCTTTATCCAAAGGATGAACACCACATTCTGATGCCTTATTATAAAAATTATCGCATTTATAAAAAAATGTTGCGACATCACTTAATACCACAAATCCATGCAAAAATCCACGTGGAACAAATAACTGCAAATTGTTATCCTCGGACAACTTAATAGCAACATGTTGCCCAAATGTTGATGAATCTGGTCGGACATCAACCGCAACATCCAATACCTCTCCTTGCAAAACCCGCACTAACTTAGCCTGCGCATGTTCTCCTGACTGTGTATGCAAACCTCTCAATACTCCGCGTGTAGAGTACGATTGATTATCCTGAACAAAATGCGTCCTTGTTCCTGTTAATTTATTAAAGGTCTGTTCATTGAAACTTTCAAAAAAATAACCACGGCTATCGTCATATTTCGCAGGTTCCAGTATAAAGCAGCCCTTGAGTTTTGTTTCGGTAACGTTCATTCTTTAATTGTATATTAAGATATATAAACTATCATCATCAAATAGGCTTAGCCATTATATTGACCTTGATAATATTTTTGATAATCTCCAGAAGTCACATTGTCTAACCATTCTTGATTATTTAAAAACCAATCGATAGTTAGCGATAAGCCTTGTTCAAACGTTACAGAAGGCTGATAACCTAATTCTTTATTAATCTTCGTCGCATCAATAGCATAACGTAGGTCATGGCCTGGCCGATCTTTGACATAAGTAATTAAAGCTGCAGATGTACCTATAGGACGAGCTAACTTTTCATCCATCTGCTTACACAATTCTTTAACCAGATCAATATTTTGCCATTCATTAAAGCCTCCAACATTGTATGAATCACCATTTTTACCGTTATGGAAAACTAAATCGATTGCTTTTGCATGATCAATAACAAACAACCAGTCGCGCGTATACTTACCATTTCCATAAATTGGCAAAGGCTTATTTGTTAAAATATTATGAATGCACAAAGGGATTAGCTTTTCAGGAAAATGATTTGGGCCGTAATTATTTGAACAATTGGTCAGCACAGTTGGTAAGCCATATGTATCGTGGTACGCACGCACAAAATGATCGGAAGACGCTTTAGATGCAGAATAAGGCGAATGAGGATCATAACTCGTTGTCTCTTGAAAAAGACCCGTCTCTCCTAGCGTGCCATAAACTTCATCTGTTGAAACATGATGAAAGCGTTTCCCCACGTAATCATCTTTCCAGATTTCCTTTGCTGCATTTAACAAATTAACCGTTCCGATCACATTAGTCATCACAAATGCTGTCGGATCTGTAATAGAACGATCAACATGAGACTCTGCAGCTAAATGAATAACGCCATCTGGTTGATATTCCTTAAAAATATCCAGCATCAGATTTTGATCGGTAATATCTCCTTTAACAAAAGTATAATTGGAAAAATCTTCGATATCTTTTAAATTTTCCAGATTTCCAGCATAGGTCAATGCATCTAAATTGATAATCTGGTAATCCGGGTATTTTGTTACAAATTCACGTACCACGTGGGAACCAATAAATCCAGCTCCCCCGGTAATGATAATTGTTCCTTTCATATTGAATTAAATAGTCTTATACTTATAGGCGTGCATCAACTGCTTCCTTATCCCAAAATGCCTTTACATCAAAAATTACACCATTTTCTTTTATCAACGATCGAGGTTGAATATTTTTAAATTGATCATGTGCTACAGCAAGTATAACGCCATCATAGCCACCGGACCTCGGTAGCTCATTGATGAGTTCTAGTTGATGCTCATGGAAGAAAGATTGTGGATCTACCCAAGGATCATAAAGGTCAACTTTCAGACCAAACTCTTGTAGATCTCGAATGATATCAATAACCTTTGAATTCCGAAAGTCTACACAATTTTCTTTAAATGTTACACCTAAAATCAAGATACGAGATCCAGTGATGACATTTCCCTTAAGAACCAATTTCTTAATTAACTTATTACTGATAAACGATGCAATCATATTATTGACTCTACGTCCAGATAAGATAACTTGTGGGACATAGCCCAATTGCTCTGCCTTATATGTTAAATAATAAGGATCTACAGATATACAGTGCCCCCCTACTAAACCAGGTTTGTATTTTAAAAAATTATATTTAGTACCGGCTGCTTCTAAAACTTCATGTGTATCGATATTCATACGATCAAACATCAATGCCAATTCATTTACAAATGAAATATTTACATCACGTTGAGCATTTTCAATCGCCTTTGCCGCCTCAGCAACTTTTATCGAAGGAGCTAAATGGGTTCCTGCCTGGATGATAGTACGATAAAGCTGATCTATTTCAGCTGCAATTTCAACTGTAGAACCAGAAGTCACCTTTACAACATTGACTAACGTATTATTTTTATCTCCAGGATTAATCCGTTCAGGTGAGTAGCCTACGAAAAAATCAACATTATATTCTAAGTTCGAATACTTTTCCAACAAAGGAACACATTCTTCTTCAGTACAACCTGGATATACGGTGGATTCATAAATAACAATATCATTGCTCTTTAAAACACCAGCAACTAATTCTGTCGCCTGTTTTAAATAACGAAGATCTGGCGAATTCGACCGATCTATAGGCGTAGGTACTGTAATAATATAAATATTTGCTTGCTTTAATGTACTAACATCAGAACTGGGTAAATAACCAACTTGCCCTTGACTCTGCTCATATAAAGCCAAAGATTTTTTTATTTTTTCGCTTTCAACTTCCAGTTTACTATCATTCCCAGACATTAACTCGTCTATCCGCTTGGTATTTACATCGTATCCAATTACAGAAAAATGAAAAGAAAATTCTATTGCTAAAGGAAAGCCCACATACCCTTGTCCAATAACCGCTATTTTAAAATTTTTCATACCTATATTTAATATCAATACTGTTTTCTAAATTCTAAATAGAACGATTCTCTGCAAACTATATTGTTCATTAAATTTGATTGTGATTTGTTTACCTATTCTTAAGCTTATCTTATGTGCTATATTTATTAGATAGTCTTGATCTAAATTTTTACCCAATATTAAAATTTCAATAATCCCTAAATCTTCTCCTTTAGCGCAGTCACCAATAAAACTTATTTCAGAGACATCACCTGCCTTATCGAGCACTTGATCTATAATTTCATCTATTCCCAAATACGTACGGATCAATTTTTGTAGCGGATCAAAAAGTGTATGTCGCGTATTTGCACGATATATAATTTTATTCTTAACGATAATACGCTCTAGGTATCCGGCCGCAGATAATTGATTCAATTCTTTACGAATAGCATTTGTTGATTCTTGAAATTCACCTGCCAGTCCTCTAAGATGCCCATGGTTATCCGCTAACACAAAAAATTTGATTAGCAATTTAAGACGGGTTTTAGAAGTAATAAGTTTATCTAACATTCAGATCGATCAGCAATTGAGTAACAAAAGTACTCTTTTAAATATATTTTTCCTACTTTTTTCATAAAGAAAATCTTCTAGCTTAAAATAATAGATTACACAATACTTCTCACTCGCCAATAGCATAGTACTGAAAACCGAATCCTTCGAGCTGCTTTCTATCTAAAATCTTGCGGCCATCAAATACAAAAGCTGGTTTTTTCATTCCTTCTTTTATCTGTGCCCAATCGTATTGTTTAAACTCATCCCACTCGGTCAATATCGCTACCGCATGTGCTCCTGTTAGGGCTTGATGAGGCTCGTTTACAACCGTCAATAAACGGCGGTTTTCTGCCGGAGAACGCGTCCCGAGGTAATCCAGATCGCGATAGATCTGCTCGGCCGAAACCTTGGGATCGTACACCACGATCTCGGCTTCTTCATCCAAGAGGTGATCGGCGACATAAATCGCTGCCGATTCGCGCGTATCATTGGTATCTTTTTTAAACGCCCAGCCTAAGAATGCAATCTGCTTACCATTGACCGTATTGTACATGGTCTGTATGATCTTTTGCGCAAATCGATCTTTCTGGTGATCGTTTAACAGAATCACTTGTTCCCAATAATCTGCTACAGCGGTGAGATTATAGGTGCGGGCGATGTAAACCAGGTTGAGAATATCTTTTTGGAAGCATGACCCTCCAAATCCAACGGATGCTTTTAAAAATTTGGATCCGATACGCGAATCATAACCGATGGCACGTGACACTTCATCTACATTGGCTCCTGTCACTTCGCACAGTTCGGAAATGGCATTGATCGAAGATACGCGCTGTGCCAAGAAAGCATTGGCTACGAGTTTTGACAATTCGGAAGACCATAGATTGGTGGTCAATATGCGATCTCTAGGCACCCAAGCTTCGTAAATCTGCACCAGAGCTTCTATGGCTTCCTGATCTTCTCCACCGATCAATACCCGATCGGGGCTGTGCAGGTCGGGTACAGCCGTACCTTCTGCCAAAAACTCGGGATTGGAAAGAATATGGAAATTAACACCATTTCCGGTATTGTCCAAGATACTCTTGAGAGCTGCTGCTGTTCGGACGGGCAGGGTGGATTTTTCGACGACAATCTTATCGTCTTTGGCGACTCGCGCAATCTGACGGGCACATAGTTCAATATATTTTAAATCGGCTGCTTGTCCCTTGCCCTTGCCATAGGTCTTGGTTGGGGTATTGACCGAAATAAAGATCATGTCGGCCTCTTCAATCGCTTTATCGACATCGGTCGAGAAAAAAAGATTGCGCCCTCTGGCCTCAGCGACCACTGCATCCAGACCGGGCTCATATATAGGAAGATTGTTTAGATCGGGGTCATTCCAAGCATCGATACGGGCCTGATTTAAATCAACAACAGTGATGGTAATATTTGGATTTTTTTGAGCAATAACCGACATGGTCGGACCACCTACATACCCTGCTCCAACACAGGCTATTCTCTTAATTTCTCTCATCTAAGTATACTAAAACAACATCATCGGCAACCATTTTTAACTCGCAAAATATAAGGCGGTTACCGCAGATACGTGCATGTATCGAAATTAGTGAATTATTTACTAAATTTCAATACGAAGCGGAATAAATTTGTCTGACAACTGCTATATCTATATCTTCGTAATGTTCAACTTCTTATAAAAGAATATACATGAAAAAAAGAATATTGATAACGGGCGGAGCTGGTTTTATTGGCTCGCACTTGTGCAAAAGATTGCTCGATGAGGGCAATGAGGTCATTTCTTTGGATAACTATTTTACAGGATCTAAAGAGAATATAGCGCCACTATTATCAAATCCATACTTTGAGGCCATCCGACATGATGTCACGATGCCCTATTTTATCGAGGTAGATGAAATCTATAATCTGGCCTGCCCTGCCTCACCTGTGCATTATCAATTTAATGCAATCAAAACTGTGAAAACTTCGGTAATGGGCGCAATCAATATGTTGGGATTGGCAAAACGGTTAAATATCAAGATCCTGCAGGCTTCGACAAGCGAGGTCTATGGGGATCCGATTGTCCATCCGCAAACGGAATCGTACTGGGGAAATGTCAACCCCATCGGTATCCGTTCCTGTTACGATGAAGGCAAGAGATGTGCCGAAACCTTGTTTATGGACTATCACCGCATGAATGATGTCAAAATCAAAATCATTAGGATATTCAACACCTATGGTCCGAATATGCATCCCAATGATGGGAGGGTCGTATCCAACTTCATCATTCAGGCCTTGAACAACAAAGATATCACGCTATATGGTGATGGCTCGCAAACCAGAAGTTTTCAATATGTGGATGACCTGGTCGAGGGGATGATCAGAATGATGGGAAGTTCCCACGATACGATAGGTCCAATCAATATGGGCAATCCCAATGAATTTAGTATCCGCGAACTTGCGGAGCGCGTGATCGCCCTAACGGGATCGAAATCAAAAATTATCTTTCTGCCCTTACCTTCAGATGATCCTAAACAGCGCAAACCGGATATTGACCTGGCTAAATCGGCTTTAAATTGGGAACCAACGATCCAGTTGGAGGAAGGTCTCCGCAAAACCATTGCTTATTTTAAAAGCATCGCATAATAGGCAGATGCACGGTACCTCAATCCGAAATACCGTGCATCTTTGTTTTTAAAGACTAGGATTGTCCCAAATCTGTAAGCAGCTTAACTTTAAATCCAAAGCGTGATCCTACGTGCTCTTCGGAATGGAAAAAGAACTCGCCCTGATGGCTGTGTATAAAATGATATACAACCCATAGACCTAGCCCCTTGCCCTGATCATGCATAGGTGTCACCGATCCTTGCCTGAAAATCTGCTGGTGCAATTGTTCCTGAATTTCAGGACTCATCCCAACTCCCGTATCAATGATCTCGACCACTGCCCATTCTTGATCACGATGTAGCTTCAATGTAACCGCAGAGTCGTTATGGCTAAATTTGACCGCATTCATCAAAAGGTTTCGTAAAATACTTTTCATGATGTCCACATCAAAAAAGATCTCTAAGCCTTCCTGTAGATCCAGTTGAACAGCGATATTTTTCAGCTTGGCGGTCGGCATTAAGGTTTCTGCTACGCCTTGTATCAGTTCATTTAAATCCAGCTTCTGGGGAATATAGCTGAGCATACCCAAGCTGGACTTGGTCCACTTCAGTAAATTGTCCAGCACAGTAAAGAGCTGTTCGGCAATATCATTTCCGGTATTGACCATATCGCTATAACCATTTGCTGCAGTTTCGGTCTGAACGCTCAAAATATTAAAGATCATCTTGAGTGAAGAAATTGGACTTCGCAGGTCATGCGCTAAAATGGCATACATGCGATCACGATTAAGAATGGCCTCTTTGAGCTCTTCGGTTTGCCTAGTAATCGTTTGATTTGAAGCGATGAGACGGATCTGATGCTTAATTCGCTGCAAAAGTTCCATCTTATTAAAAGGTTTGGCCACATAATCGACACCTCCACTGTCAAAACCACGCACAACGTCTTCGGGTGATCGTAGGTTGGTAATAAAAATAACTGGAATATGCTTGTGGTGCTCCAGCGACTTCAATTTCATGGTCAGATCATAACCATTTGAATCGCCCAACATGACATCCATCAATATCAGATCAATTCGTTCCTTTTCTAAAATTTCTAAAGCCTCCGCATCGGCCGAAGCCGAAAACACGTTGAAAGCCTCCCTTTCGAGAATCCCTTTTAACATAAAGAGGTTTAGTTCCGAGTCCTCAACAATGAGGATATTATAGAGTGAAAAATCAATTTCCATAGGTCAATTTGCAGCTTACACAATAGTACGTATAAATACCTAATATCATTTTGTAAATATAATTTTAGATCAACAATTTCGGTACTGTTAAAGTATCTTTTTTTTTTTATTATTTGGCATCAACAAAGACACAAACCATTTGTGTCTCAAAAATGTTATAATAGTCATCATTTTATATCAAGATCAACCAGCACTGGCAAGTGATCACTGTATTCAACAGCTCCTAGCCGGTAATTTCGGGCTTGCATGGTCGTGCCCGAATAGAGTACAAAATCAATGCGGTACAGTTTCATAAAATAACGGTAGGTATATCCATAGCCATTTCCGGCCTCTTGATAGGCATCGTTTAGATCGCCTTTAAGGATTCTGTACCCATATGAAACTGGGGTGTTGTTAAAATCACCACTCACGATCAACGGGTAGGGAGAACGATCCAATATGCTTCTTAGGGAATCGACTTGTTTGCCTCTAAATCTAAAATTGCTTGAAATAACACCTAATGCATCAGCCCAACTGCCCTGGGTATGCTCTTCGTGCAGCAATGTACCTTTGACTTGGTTCCAGTTGGTGGTCTGTAAATGGAAGTTGGCAATACGTATCTTTTTACTATTGACCGTCATATCGGCAAATAAAGCACAATTTGGACGCTCGGGAAAGGAAATGGTAGAAATAGAATCTAATGGATATTTACTGAGAATAGCTAACTGAAAGTGTTTTCCGTCTCCACCTGTGGTCAATACATACGGCATACTGGTGAAGACCTGTCTGAGATCTGCCTCCGTACAATCCGCAGGTATTTCTTGCAAGCATAGAGTATTCAACTGCTGAGCAGAAAAATATTCGGCAATATGTTCCATCGAAGATATGTTATAGATCATTTTGAACTCGTGCACATTATATGTCGCAAATTTAATCTCAGCCAAATTCCCTTCTTCCGGTTGATGCATCTGAAACTTATGTGGATAGTAATGGAAGTTTGCCAGTATCGCAATTAGCGGACAAATACTATACCAACTCCTTTTGTACAAAGCAATAATTAAAAGAAATAGGTTGCAGCACAACAGCAATGGTAATACCACACCAATCCATTGAAATAGCACAAAAGTCTCCGGCGAAATATAGAGAGCTAGAAAAGATAGCGATGTGATAAGCATCAATATAACATAGGCGGATTTGCCCATTAAGGAACGGATGCGTATAGGATGAGGTTGTGAAGGATTGATCATGGAGCAGCGCGTTGGGATGATGTTGGAGTTTTTAATGGAAGCATAATTCTAAAGGTTGCTCCAGCTCCTTCTTCGGACTCGACCGAGATGGTGCCACTCATCTGTTCAACAATACCTTTACAGATGGATAAACCCAAACCGCTGCCCTTATCCGATTCATTGACCTTAAAAAAGCGATTAAAGATCGATTCCTGGAGCTCCTTGGCAATACCGATACCATTATCTCTGACATAAAATTCAACAGTATCGTCGTGCAGCATATAACCGACATGAATTGATCCTTTGGCAGGTGTAAACTTTCTACTGTTGTTGATCAAATTGACCAAGACCTGCATCACCCGCCCACGATCCAGATAAGCTACCACCTCCTGTGAGGGAATGTCAAAGAAAAGACTGGGCATATCGTCATCGGGAACAAAACTTAAGGACAGCTCATTGAAAATACCTTTGAGCGATACAGGAGCGGATTCAAAGCGAACTTTACCGGTCTCCATTTGTGACATTTCTAAAACGTCGGATACTAAACGCAAAAGCTGACTACTGTTGGTGGTCAAAATCTGACCATACTCTTTACGCAATTCGGGATCTGGCGTTTCGGCGATGATATTTCCAAATCCCATAATCGCACTCAAGGGTGTACGGATCTCATGATTCATATTGGAAATAAAGGCCGATTTCAATTTTTCAGATTCCTCCGCTGTTTCTTTGGAGCGCAGCAATTGCTCTTCATATCTGATCTGATCGGAAATATCCCGCTGGATGGTCCAGACAATATCTTCGCCATTCCCATTTTTAATAATCAAGGAACTGCATTCTGAACCGATGATATCCATTTCAGGATAGGATATGTCACATCGGTACTGGAGATAACCTGCCGCATCTTGTACTTTTTGAAAGAAGGCTTCCCACTCTTCTTTTGAGCTAAAATTTTTCAATCGCTCGTACACCAGCATATGGGTAATCTCTTCTTCATCAGATAAACCATTCTGCTGACGGCAGGCTTTATTGGCAAAAGCCAGCTGCCCATCGGTATGACAAGCAAAAATACTGTATGGGGCATTATGAACAACGGCCAACACCATTTCCAGTTCATTTCTATTTTTCATAAAGTCACTTACATTCTGCGAAAATCCGTCCATGATCGTATGGTCATTTTCCAAATATCTCGCATATTTTGTGGCGCGGATATACGCAATCGGCTGATCGGGAAGGACCATGCGGTACTCCAATGTTTTAAATTCGGTTGAATCAATGTTGACAAATTTGCGCATCTTTTCGCGATCATCGGGATGAATGGACGCCAATAACTCATTCAGTGAGGTGATTTTGGCGTCGAGCAGATTAATCCCCAAGAGATTGGAATAACCGGTATGCAAAAACTCCTGATCTTGGCAATCAAAACGCCAGTGGCCGATCATCGCTACTTTGCCTACTTCAAGCTGTGCTTTTAAGGCAGATTTGAGCCGATGTTTCATATTGCTGCGCTGGGTAATATCGCGATATTGGCAAAGCAAATGCTCCTGGTCAAACTTATGGATGATAAATTTAAAAAAGTAGGTCTGATCTGTCGTTGGTAGATCGTAGTTCAGGTTGGAGGTATCTCCTGTCTGACGACATTTGTTAAATTCCTGCTCCATGAGCTGCGCAGTAGATAAAGGCAAAAGATCGAGCATATTAGAGCCGATCAACTCGGTCCGAGGATTGATAATTGGATTGTCGGTCTTGATAATGGCATCAACACATACATTATCTTGATCGATCAAGAATAAGGTATCACTGGTCAGATCTAAGATCTTCTCCAAATATTTTAAGTTATGTAATGCTCTTTGCTCCATCATGTTTTGCTAAATTATTTCCGCTGTGACTTTTCCCATCCGCCGCGGTGCTGATTGCCGAATAGGTAGTAAATCCCCAGCACTACATTTATATTCATAAATATAAAATAATAGGGGACATAAAACAACTTTGACACATTTGGATGATCGCGCTGTAGATATCCAATGCCTGCGCAAAGGTAAAACAAGACCTGACTCGCAAAAATGACATGAAACACATTATAGGGTGACACATATCCTAGTCCGAGGATGAAGGATAGTGGCAACAAGGCAAATAAAGCAAAAGGGGTGACTGACCAACGGAGTACGCGATGCGACAGATATTGGAAACTCAATTTTCCATAAGTAAATATATCGAGTAAGGGCAAGAGCCTGTTGATGGATTGCCAGCCCCCAGCTGCAATGCGACGTTTGCGCTTTGCCTCTTCTTCCATATTGAGCGAACCGGACTCTACGGCATAGGCATCTGGGGTGTAGGCGATACGATAGCCTTTTTGCGCAATCCCCATGGATAACATAAAATCATCCAACAGTGTATCTTCTGGCATCACCGTAAACAAGGCCGTACGAATCGCAAATAGCTCGCCAGCTGCTCCTACTGCGGAATAATACTGGAAGTCCAGCTTCTTTAATAAGGACTCATATTTCCAATAGGTACCCTCCCCTTTGGACGATATCGTATCGCCATCGGTAAAGGCAACTCTTTTTTCACCTGATACACAGCCAATACTCGGATCATTAAATTGATGGACGATAATCGTCAGGGCATCGGTATTTAGAAAACAATTGGCATCACTAAAAACAACAATGGGGGTATGGACAACACTCATCCCATGATTGATCGCCGCAGTTTTGCCCTTACGTAAGGGCGAACTCACGACCTGCACGTCGGGATACTGCTGCAATAAAACTTCACTATGATCACTACTGCCATCAATTACCCAGAGGATCTTTAATTTATGCTTGGGATAAGCCAAGGCCCTACAGTTTGCCATTTTTTCGGCAATAATATCGGCTTCATTGTAGGCTGCAATAAAAAGCGTGACCTCAGGAAGTTGTTCTTCGTTGACGGAATGAATCTGTGCTTGAGGCTGATAAGGCCTGTATTTTGCTAATACATAAATGATGATGGCATAGCCAACATAAGTATACAACACTAACAATAAACTGCACCAAAATATAAACTGTAACATAGAAGGTCGCTATAAGGAGACAAAAATAGATTATTTATTTTTGGGATCAATTAAATTTGAGTCTTCATCTTGATATTGATCTTTTTTAGAAAAGATTAGTGGTATATTTTTAATGCCATTTATAAACCGGATCTTAAAGCTATTCCATAGGGAGCCGTCTGCACTGATCGTACCATACCCCGTAATCGCCTTGGCTTTTTTATTTCGAACAAAAACAATTTTACCAAATTTTTTCAACCCCAGTGCCAGTGAGCCATCCTCGCCACGTTTGATGTCGGTGCGTATGCCAATCTCTTGTGCTAAAGCGGTACGATAAGCAAATACCAGCCCACGAACGCTCAATTCTGGCCGTTTTATAGACTGCAAGTATAAAAAGATATCACGCATGCGCTCATAGAGCCACAATGAAAATGCGGTATGCTCTTTATCGGGGACATACCCCCAAGTGGAGCTCACTGCAACTACTCCGGTCTGCTCTAAATGACCGATCATGATATTGACATAGTCAACAGGATATAAGGTGTCGGCATCAATATTCATGTGATACGCACCCCTAGCATGCTCTAGTCCGCATTTTCTTGCAAATCCGCAGCCATTTTGCACTTCGTTGAAATAGGGTATCCCGGACTGCTTAAAAATAGTTTCTGTGCTGTCGGTGGAGTTATTATTAACCCCTATAATTTCGATGGGGTATCGTGATGAAAGATCGCTTAAAGCCCATAAACAAGCCCATAAATTTTTATCTTCATTGTAAGCAATGACCGAAACTGTAACGAGCGGATGCTCACTCTGCTGCTGTTTTAACTGGCTAGCGATCAGATCTATGACAGCCGTCGGCACCTCATTGGGAGAAACATTGTAGGCTGATAAATATTTTTGATACCAAGGAGACTTCATCTTTTTATTCATCATCGTATGCTAAATTGGTTTTAAAGATTCAAAAAGAGTGCGCCATTGAAGAGCAATAGGTGCAATATCAAATTTTTGAACGTCATTTCGGGCATTTTGGCCCATTATTTTGCGCTCTGTCTCATTTTCTATCAGGTAACAAATATGATCGGCCAGCTGTGGAATATGACCATTTTCGACCAACAGACCATTGCGCTTATGGACAATAATATCACGGGGGCCGCATGGACAGGTGAACGATACAGGAGGGACACCATAAGCCATAGTTTCGCCCAAAACCATAGGAAACCCTTCATATCGCGAGGAAAGAACAAAAATCGAACTCTCATAATATTTTTCTCCAATCGTATCGGTACCGTCTTCCAGAAAACAAGTTGCGCCGATCCCGAGCCTGTCAATCTGCAACTGATACGCTTCCTTTTCTCCGCCTCCATAGATCTTCAAAATCCAATCGGGGTGTTTGGACGATACAGTCTTCCAGGCTTCAATAAGCATATCAAAACCCTTTTGATAGGTCATCCGACCCACAGCAATCACTTGTTTATTCTCTAATGCGGCAGCCTGAACGGGATAAAAGGATAAAGGGTTGGGGATGACCGAGATATTGTCAAGACCTTGCCAATAGCCGGCATCTTCATGTGTCAGGACAACAAAAGCTGCTAGTTTACGCAAATTTTTTAGCAGCTGCATCTGCCATACAGACGAAATCGCTTTCTGGACAAAAACTGGAAAACGACGGTCGGTAAATTGGCGATAGACAAGTTTATTGAAATGCAACTCGCCAACTTTAAGGCTACCATCTTTTAAATCATTTAAGAAATTGACATCACGCCGCAACAAGGACACCGTAATATCAGGACGTAAGGCCGTTAATTGTGCTTCCAGCCGTTTTTTGAAAAGCCGTTGCTTTTTTATATATAAGCGTAACCGTTTGAAAAGTGAGAACCTAAAAATACCATCGAAATTAATGTCCAAATGATGTAAATGGATCCTTTCATCTAATGGATAATAGGGCTCCAGCCCTTTTCCATCGGTAACAAAAATATGGATTTCGTAATCAAAATAATGGACAAAATAGTTGACTTTGGCTGTCAATACCCGTTCCATACCACTGGGATAAAATATCCCAGGAACGATGTAAGCAAGTTTAAGTTTCTTTTTCATAATGGATAAATCGGATGTTATTTAAAGGTTTGATTGGACGTATCAAAGAGTTCTTTCCATTGCAGAGCGATATTCTGCATATGAAAGCGTGCGCTGTTTTCCTTTGCGCGCATCCCCATCTCTTTTCTCAGGGCCTCATCTTCAATCAACTGGCAAATACGATCGGCCAGCTGTGCAATATGGCCATTATCTACTAAAAAGCCATCTACCTCATGCTTGATGATCTCACTAGGTCCCGAGGGACAGTTAAAAGCGACAGTTGGTAAGCCACAAGACATGGCTTCGGCCAATACCATCCCAAAACCTTCATAACGCGATGATAGCACAAAGATCGAGCTTTCACCATACTTTTCTTCAATGGCACTGGTGGTGGGTCGTAAGGTACAAACATCGGACAATGCTAATCGGTCGATCTGGCCCTGCAGGTCTACACCTGTACCCTCTCCATAAATTTTCAATACCCAGTCTGGATGACGTCCGTTCACGATGGCCCAGGCAGCGATCAGCAAATCAAAACCTTTTTGTGGTACATACCGACCGACTGCAATCACTTGCTTTGCGGTACAACTTGAAATGGTCGTAGCACTGAAAACCAGCGGATTGGGAATGACATGTACATGCTGAAGTTCTGGCCACAGATACTTTTCTTGATGGGTCAAAAAAACAACCGCATCCATCATTTTAAGTTTACTTGCTCTGCTCCGATCGCGCTGCTGCTGCAACCAATTGTTTAAATTGCTATCAAAATTGGGACGATAAAATTCTTTTGTCACATGCAATTCTGCGATCTTGAAACTCCCGTCCCTCAATAAGGGTAAAAAATTAATCTCCCGTCTAATGGTCGAAATAACAATATCTGGCTTTTCTTGCTCAATTGCCTTTATAAATCTTTTTTTAAAGGTAGAATAGCGAAAAGGAAAAAGAAAAAATTTTTTTAACAAAGACTGATCAAATGGATAATCGATGCTGACATCCAAGTCGATGTGTTTGACCTGGTCGGATAAAGGGTAAAAAGTGGGCTTACCACGTTGCTCCGATGTCATGATGACGACTTCATAATCTGGAAAATGTGTGGCAAAGTAGTTTGCTTTGAAAATAATGATCCTTTCTAATCCTCCTGCAGGATAAAGAGAGGGCAGATAATATAAAATTTTCATTCCGTTATACCAACTTTTTTAGAATTTGACTTTGATAGCGCTCTTCGTCTTGGACGATCACCTGGTCGCCGCCATGCACTTCGTTTACATATTTGGACTTAATATTGACTTTATGCGTAGCGCGCATTTTAAACCATTCATACTCAATATCAATATGGCCGACATCAATGGCCTGGTAGCCATACTGACTCAAATCGTAAGCAAGTACGGTCGCGGTTGGTCCCAATGCAATTAAAATAAGGGTACTTTGATCCAGCTTAAGTGCTTCGTGGATAATATCATCGTACTGATCAAATGCGCCCTTTGACTTGCAGAGAATACGCTTAATACTCTTGACTTGATCAAAAAGATCATTGCCCATGCCTAGTCGACTCTTTTCGCCTTCGATGAAAACGACATCACGTCCTTGCCAAATGTGCTTTAAAAGTGAAAACCAATGCGCTGAAAGACTCTTATTATCAAAATCGATATAGGGACGTGTGATAAAAGTATTGCCGTAGGTCTTGTTTTTATTGAGGTATCTGTCCCACAGATAACCGTAGAGATAAAAATGTGCTCGCCAAAACCTGCGTGCTCTCCTGTTGTATCTGCTGAGATCTGTAAAAGCATCGGATATACATACTTTGTGGTTGGGCTTATCGCTCAACAATACTTCAGCTAGTCGCTCGCCCAGCTTGGCGTCACGCTGCTGAAAGCGAATGCCCTCTCCACCGATCAAAAGCAGCTCTCCATCGCCAAATCGACTAACGGAACAGCGGGTAGCAATAATTTCTTCAATAGTTGCTTCAATCGTGGACACTTTGGGTACAATCTGCTGCTTTTTATTGGTGATTAAGAATAATAAATTGTACCATTCGATAATTGCATTATATCGAATCTTGTCTCTAATCTTATTTAAATATGCTGCCATCAGTTTAGCTTTAAACTATCAATCACTTTTTTCATTTGATTACTCCATGATAGATCATAGATATCCCTTCGAATGTCTTGGGGGGATAAGGTCGATGTAGAGCAGTAGTCTACTATTTGCGCAATATCGAGGGACGTTTCATCTGGCGTTGCTTTTAAAACATAGGGTTTGCCTTCAAAATCAGTATCAATCTCGGAATAAATAAATGGGATACCGCGTGCCGCATATTCTCGGGTTTTTAAAGTCCGAATGTAGGTGATTCCGCTGCGGTGCCTTGCTAAACTGCCGATGGCAAAATCTGCCAGGTCAAACATGTTGTCCAGCTTTTCACCCCACAGGGCTCCATGCATAAACACATAATCCTTGACATCACCTGCGCTAATGGCGTCGAATATCGCATCTTGCTCCACCTTGCCACTGAGGTTGCCCACCATGTGAAAAAATACTTTCGTCTGGGGATGCTTTTTATAATAATCGCCCAAGCCCTTGATCACGCGATCAAAACCATGCCAGTAATGGATCTCGGCAACCCCCAAAAGGTGGATTTCATGAGCTACACGAGCAGTGGGGACGCGGACTGGCAGTGAATCGAAATCAACGCCATTGGAAATACGGATGGTCTTTTGTCCAAAGATCTGCTCATCTTGAGCAAATGTAATGACAGCATCGAGGCGCTCGGCCAGAGATCTTCTGAAAATACGATCTGGCCACTGCACTATTTTGTCCAGCAGACGGATATATTCTTGGTCATAAGGATAGGTCGGAATTTCCATCACAACTTGGGCTCCCGATTGACGAAACTGCTGCACCGCATCGTTCAAAAACGGACTTGCATTGTGATAGGATCGCATGTAAACTAAATCAAACCGCTCTTGTTGGACATACTGAACCAGGGCTGAGAAATCAAATCTTTTTTTCAATTTAGCCCAACTACCTTGGCCAAAATCGACAATCAGTTGATCATCTACCAACCAAGCACGGTGGTTATTTTCCAACACCTCGTAATGACAAAGCCTAACATCGGCTCCATAGTCCTGAAAACCTTTGACCTGGCCAAATATCTTCTTACTGATACCATTGTGCGCACTAAAACCATGAAAAACGAGAAACAAAATTTTTAAACCCATAACACTAAAACACGATACGATCCATATATCTTAAAAATACTTGCTTATTTTTTATTATTTTTTTTTTAAATACAGTTCTACATAAGATCGATAGCCTCCGAACCAGACCATGCCGATAAAAAAAAGTAGGGAAACCATACTCTTAATCGCTAATGCGTACCAGACGATATCTGAAATAAAAACTAGGGTACATATATAAAGTACTAAACTTAAAAATAAACTTGCAATAACCGGTTTGATGAGTGGCATAAAAAAATATAAAATGCTTCTCTTAAAAATATGCATATACATCAACAGATAAGTAAAAATAAAATTCATGCTGATGGTCACCGTCAAACATTGGGCGACGGCAAGAATGGATCTGAAATAAAATATACCGATCAATATGCCGGATACATTTAAAACGGCGGAAAAGAGTCCGGAGAAAAACATGCTTTTGGTATCGCCTGTTGTTTGAAAAATAGAACCGGAGGATGACAAGATCAACTGAATACCAACGGTGAGGCTCAATATTTTAAAAACCGGAATGGCTTGATCCCACTGTGGACCGAAGAATAAAAATATCAGATCTCCTGCGGAAAAATATAGAAATGCGGTAAGGGGAAATCCGATGAGTGCCAAGAGCTTGACCAGTTCTTCGCTGGCGGAAACCAGCTGGGATGGGTGGCCTTTTTTTTGACTAAGTATGGGGTGGATAACAGGTGTGATGACCTGCGTAATATTTTGCAGGGGAAGCGACATCAGTTGATAAGCTTTGTCATAATAACCCAACAAGCCCACCCCCAAATGTCGGCCAATCAACAGCGTATCTGAGTTTTTACCAAAATAATTGACAATATTAAACAGAAACTGAAAACTGGAGTACCTTAATACGGGCCTGATGGCATCTAAAGAGATCTTAAAGCGAAAGGGCAAGGGAAAGTGTATGCACGATACTATAAAAATAAGGATGCTGTACAGAATGGGATTGATCAATAAGGCATAGATACCAGCTCCATATAGTGCTGCAGTAATGGAAATGACCCCAAGGATGACCTGAATAACAAAACTCCTGATCGCAATGAATTTAAACATCCGCTCTCGGTAGAACATCGCATTGGGGACCACTGAACTTGCGGTAAAAAATAAACCGATCGCCAAGAGCCTGATGACATTTTTAAGTAAAGGCTGCTGGTAATAATGGGCAATCCATGGGGAAGTAAAAATTAAGGCAGATGCAATGATAAGCCCCAAATAACAGGATAAAGAAAATAGTTGCCCCAGGTCTTTGCGATCTAAATCTTTATACTGGATGACCGCTGGAAAAAGACCAATATCTGCTATTAAATTTAAAAACGCGATAATGACCATAGCAATAGCGATGACCCCAAACTGATCTGGTGATAAAAGTCGTGCAAGGATAGCGGTGACGACAAGCGAGATCACTAAATTGGAGTATTTAGCTACAGCCGTAAAAAAAACTCCGGATAGCACTTGTTGTTGGGTACTTTTCATAGACCTATTTATATTTCTTAAACAATAAAACCATCAAGGTCTTCCACTTGACGTAAGGTCTCCAGTCTCGTAAACAAACTATAAAAATACGAAGCCTATCTTTTAAAGGCATAAGGTAGGCCTTCCACACGGCAGCGTCAATCATGCCCCTCACATAAAGATCCACAAGAGGTTGAATCGGTTTATTTTTTTTAGCATACTGCAATAACTGATGTCCGACAACCCAATAACTTTGCATATTCTTCATGGCATATGGAGCCGTCATGATGGAATCCATACGAACACGACGTAAAAAAAATGCTGTGGGAATATAGACCACTTGATTGGCTTTGAGAAACAACAACGATGTGAATAATTGATCTTCGTGAACGATACCCTTTTGAAAGGTTAGATTAATCTGATTTAAAAAATCGCGTTGTATAAATAACAGACATACGGATGAAAAAAACTCTCCATTGTGAAGCAGATGATCAAAGGCTGCCTTTCCAGACATAACCCTGTGGGGTGTAAAGTGCTTGCGTTGATAATTAAAGTTACTGAGTAACGCTGGATTTTCGAGATCACTGTCAAAAACATCGGCATCAAAAAACACGAAATCTAATTCTTGTTTTTCACAAATGGCGTAGCATGAACTTAATGTAGTAGGTATGATCAGATCATCGCTATCCATAAAATAGATATAGCTGCCGGATGCGTGCATCATACCTGTATTGCGTGCGGCAGATAATCCTTGGTTTTCTTGTGAAAAGATCTTGACACGGGTATCATTGCGAGACCAATCTTGCAAAATAGGTAAGCTATTGTCTGTGGATCCGTCATTGATGAGCAGCAATTCAAAATCTGGAAATGTTTGTGCCATGACACTCTGGATGGCCAGATCAACATAAGCCTCTGTATTATAGACGGGCATGATCACACTGATTGCAGGACGGCTCTTATCCATTTTTAATCCATTTATGCTGTACGGGATCCCATTTTTTTACACACCTGGCTGGATTTCCTACGACTACCGTAAAGGGAGCAACATCTCTTGTCACGACTGATCCAGCGCCGACCACGCTATGCTCTCCAATATGGACACCGGGAAGGATGACGACATTTGCCCCGATCCAGACATTGCTGTCTATACATATTTGATTGACGGTGACGCCTTGATCGGAGATTTTCAGATCAACCTGCTCGTAGCTGTGATTTAAACCTGAGATCAACACATGCTGCCCGATATGCACGTGATCACCAATGGTGACGGGACCAATAATGGTGTTGCCTACACCAATGCGCGAATGGCTACCAATCAAGAGATCTCCAACCGCATTGTTGAGTAAAGAAAAAGATTCGACCACGGAGTATGCGCCTATTTCGCATTTGCGAAACGGGACGAGATCTCGCCTCACGCTACAGTAGATAACGGAGCCCCTACCCCTGCGCACGTATAAAAACTGGAATAAACGAATATACCATCGAGGACGTGTTCTGACGGGATGCATAAGCAGACTGTGAACGATTTTTTTAAGACGTGGTGATGCTTTGATTTTATCTTTTAAGGCCATAATAATCAGGGTATTCTTTTTCTTACTTAATGGATACAACTATAGGTCTTTATGGTCATGGTCCACTGAATCGCCATGCTTGGTATGGATAAATGTCGATCTGCCAGAGCGGAAATGCACAATACTACTCAACATCGCGAAAAACATACGTGGTATGCTGAACACGGCAATGAGTAAGGATTTGGAATACAATCGTGCCGGTATTGCTAAAGCTAATCCTGCCATGTACAAGATAATTAAAAAAAACCATTTTAAAGAAGAGACTGCAACAATAAAAAGCGATCCGATAAAGATCAACGGAAGGAGTCCGAGCATCATGATGCGAGGGGGCATAGACCATTGGAAAATCTTATCTACCAAAGCCCAGTTATGCGTCTGGATCGCATTTCTAAATTGCGCTGCAGCAACTTTGAAGATATCAACTTGGGACGCAATCCAACGTCTGCGCTGCTGCGAAAAGTCATTACTGTTTTGAATTTTCTCATCGAGTACCATCACGCTTTCTAAATAGGCAGTATCGATGCGATCCAAGAGTAAGTAATATTCTAAAAACTTATCTTCTCCCATGGATTCGATGCGGCGAATACGATCGTTGAACCAAGTAAAATCAAATGCCATACCCGAACCGATCAATGCTGCTGGTAAGCCCAGACGCGTATGCCCTAATCGAAAAATAGAATTGTTGATTTCTTCACTGACACCATCCAAAACAGCTGCGTTCGTTCCCTTATTCTTAGCCGTACGATGTGTCTGTACCGCTTTAGCTCCAGCGACAAAAGCATTATTGAGCTGATCGAGAAAATCAGGGTAAACAATATTGTCTGCATCCATCACGACTACGGCATCAAAATGTTGGGGATCCAGTCGGTCCATCGCAGTATGAAGAGCGGAAGCTTTGGAGCGTTTTAGTCCTTGCGGATGGACGATAATAGCTCCCAGTTGCCCTAGCCTGTGGTCCGTAGTAGGCTTCATCTGATCTGAAATCACCACAATCTGATAACGGTCATCTGGATAGTGCTGCTTGTTGAAGTGAAGTACGCTTTCTATGATCACACGATCTTCTTTATAGGCAGGAAATAAGATCGCAAAGCGCAATTTTTTGTCCGTACCGGGGTAAATATGCCTGTTGGGTATACGCGATGCGTATGCAAATACGAAAACATATAGTACCCATAAACTAAAAATGATGAAAAATAAAAAATCAATATACCAAAAAAGCGCAAGCATCATGTTCATATATCACGGTTTAAGCCTAAGATCCAACGATACGCTGAGCTTAGTCCACGTACCATTGCCCAACAGTGCTGTAATTTACATTTGAACAAATATATACAGATATTACTAGGAAAAGCGATAAAAGTTAAATAACATAAAGCGAGTAGTCTCACGACCTGCCGGCGCTGCCGATAGGCAAAAATGATTCTATTGCGCGTGAGATAAAATATTTTAAATGGACTCTCGATACCCGTGGACGCACTCTCGAGATGATAAATAAAGGCTTGGGGAAAATAATACAGTTCAAAGTGCTTGGTTATCGTGCAGGACCAATCCAATTCTTCGTAATACAAAAAATAACATTCGGGCAGGACACCGACCTGATCGATCACAATTTTGGGAACAAACATGGCTGCGCCATGGAAATAAGGAATCTGACGGATTTGATCATATTGACCTTGATCCAGCTCTCGATAACCCAGCTGCTGATTTCTTAATGTGATAGCGCTTAATGGGCTGCTACCGGCAAATTGAATTAAATTTTCGGGTACTGCGTACATGATCTTTGGTGAAAGACCTCCAACTTGAGGGTGGGCTGAACAGAAGTTGATCATGGATTCGATCTGACTTCCGGCATCTTCGGGCAGTAATGTATCGTTGTTGATAAAATATAAATAGTCACCGCTGGCCTGCTCTATAGCACGATTATTGCCACCTGCAAAACCCAAATTTTCTATCAGATAGGCTCCTTTGATGCGTGGGTATCTTGCTTGCAGTACCGCAAACTCATTGTCTTGAGATCCATTGTCCATGACGATGACTTCAAAGTCAAAAATAAAGTCCTTCTCAAAAATGGTTTGCAACAGATGATCGGTATGCACAATCCCATTATAATTAACGGTTATAAAAGAAACTTTATGTGACTTGGACTTCATTTTGTTTATTTTTATCTAAATAAGGGCACAACATGGCGATGGCCATCAATATATAAATTGTTTCTCCGGTTGGAAATTGGTGCAAGACTTCATTGCCGTAACCCGCCACCATCATACCCGCAATACCAGCTCCACAGGCACTACAAATACCTCGAATCATGGGATCCTTTAATTTGAACCAAACAAAGTAAAAGCACGATACCAGACAACAGATCCAAATAAAGATATAAAGCACAAGACCGATCACTCCAGATTCGACCCAAATAAAAACAAAGGAGGTATCGGTGGGCAGACCATGCAAGAGGTCACCTTCGCCTGCATTTTTGGCCGATCCAAGTCCTAAACCTATGGGATAGTTTCCCATAAATGATTTCATCCGTTGCTGGTTTTCCTTACGCAAATTGAAAGAGGCATCTTGTTTGAATTGGAACGCTGTACGCATACGTCTGATATCTGCATTGCTATTACCAATGCTTGTTAAAGATAGAAAACCGAAAACGGCTATGAATAAAATTGATCCAACCACAATCAAACGCCACTGTTTGAGCAATATAATATAAAAAGCATAGCCAGCAACAGGTATGGCCATGGCCGATCGGGTCCCGGATATCATCATACCGTAAAGGGCAAAAATAGCAACAATAAGGTAAAAATATCGAATACCCTTATTCGTTTCATACAAAAATAAAATCGAGAAAACAACCATCGCCATGCCCATATGGCAACCAAAGTTTGCTGCATCGGTAAAAAAAGAAAAATAACGAATCCCGCTGTAGATCACATGCGTATGGGCTCCAAGTGTATAAAGCCATATTTTTTCATTGACGTCCATACCGATATACTTTTGCCCTACGGCTTTGAGCGCAGCAAGTAAGGTTAATATAGCCCAAAAAACAAGAAACATCTTTAACTTCTTAGCATCCTTAAAGATGTAATAAACTAAGAACTGAAAAAGAATGATATAGATACCGGTAGCACGTATCGTCCCTAACCAATTACCAAAGGTACCAATGGGGTTGAATACCTCTACAAAACAATAGGCAGTCCAACATAAAGAAATAAAGAAGAATGCCGGTAATTTGAATTTTGCGTTATAATTTTGATAAAGGTGATGGAGTGCTAAAACAATGAAATTGAATAAAATCGCTAAATCTACCACAAGACTTGGTGGCATAGGAATACGCACGTAGCGCAATACCCCCATGATGAAAAAACATACGGTAAATAGAAAAAGAAAACTAATAAACGGCTTTTTGACACAAACGATTAGAAAACAAAAAATAAACGGTATCAGCGCAAAACCTACAAGAGGCAAGAGACCACCAGAGACCGCTAGAAAAGCGAGTAGAAGACAGCTCGCGAGAGCAATGATCTTCAATACTAGCTTTTCAAAAAAAATACCTTTTAATACCTCCTTGTCAAACATATCTAACCCCTTACGCTTTAGAAGCCGTAATACCAAGTTGCGAAAATTTGTACTCTAATTTTCTCAAGAAACTATACGGTGGCAGTAGTCCTGTAAAGGTCTCAATGGCAAACCGATCTGCATTGACAAGACAAATGACTACAGGTACATCCCCGCTTCTTTCTACAAGATCCTGAAATAGCTCCTCATCTTCTTCTTTCCAAGTCGACTCTGCACTAAGCATCACGACATTGACGGTAGCTTGCGTCAGATACGAAGTGGGTATAGGGACATTGAAGAGGTTGGTGTGCCCTACTAACGTATAATCATTGCCCGCTTGTTTCATCTGCTCTAATAGTGCATACTCGATCAGAAAAGCTCTTGATCGGGCATTAAAATCTTCTCCCTCTTGCAAGATGTCGACACGAAGTCCAATACTTTTCCATTCCTCCAATACATGGTGCATCACCTCTCGGGTTGCTACTGTGGAATCAAACTTTAATATATTAATAAAATTGCTGTCGTTATCTAGCCTATGGTAGACAAATAACTGATTGGCGAGCGCTTGCGAAGCAATTTTAATAATCTGATCTTGATAACGTCCACTTTTTTTCTTAGGAAATGCACCAACAACTTGCCCCTTGGTGATACGATCTGTCCTCGTCTTGTCGCGCAAGGTTCTATCCAACAATTCCAGCAGTAATAAACAGCCCAACAAAAACACCAAAGTACCGAAATATGAACCTGCTACCAGCATCTTACGTTTTGTTGGTTTGGAATTTAATGGATAGGTCGCAGGATTGATGACCTTAAGTGTTGCGGAACTCATCTCAATGCTCTTGAGTCGTAAACGTGCTGCATTGAGACCTCCTAAAACAGATAAATAGCTTTGCTCTGTAAAATTGATACCGCGTTCTTGTCTTTTGAGCAACGATCCTATTGGAGAAAAATGAGAATACATTTTATCCAGTTCTGTTTTAAAATCATTGACAACCAAGATATCAGCTTGTGCTTGCTGTAATTTTAGCAATTCATCCACCCATTGTGTGACGTAATTGGCATTTGGGTAGCCATTTTTGGTGAATTTTTGTGCCGAATAATCCTCGATAAAATCGCGAAAGTTTTTTTCCTTACTTTTTAGTGATGAACGTAGATCATTTAAAGTGGATGCTGAAGAAGCATTTTTGACCACTCCCAACGAGTCTGGCTTATAAGATTCAATTTGAGAAATAGAATAATTCAAATCAGATATATCCCTAAGTTTTGATAAAAATTGCGCATTATTTTTAATACTTTTAATATTGGCATCAATTCCTGATTCTAATTGAACTATACTTGCCTGCGCTTTATTTCGTGCTGACAAAGCATCCTGTTTTCTGATTTCATAATCTTTGTCTAGAATGGTCACCGCCTCGGTTTGTTTGTCATAATGGATAATACGATTATCGACATTGAATTTGGTCAGGGAATCTTCTTTCAGGAATAAATCTTTTCCAATACGGGCAAGCTCAGACTCAAAATATTTAATCACGTTATTGGTATTGCCAAACTGAAGATTTCGATACTCATCGGCAAAGACCTCACTCAATATACTGAGGGTCTGGAAGGTAATACCAGGATCGTTATTTTCATAGGTAACGTGTAGAATGTCACTGTTTTCAACTTGCTTAACATCAATTTTACTTAACGCTCCATAACTAAAATAGGGATGGTTCCAATTAAATAATCCGTACACAAAGTTCTTGGCATCGATTTTTTCGTACTTCTTAAGATTTTCTACCGTACGTTCTTCTGAGGTTTTATCAATAAGTTTGCGGACAGCTTCGGGTGTAATATTAAGTAATTCACGATAATGTTCACTGGAAATAAAGGTATTATCTTTAGTCAGATCTCCATTAATCATCGTTCTAGCAAAAAGCTTTAACGATACGACGCGCATCGTTTCTTTAGAACCAATCGTATTGATTACATTCAACAACGAATTTTTAAGGACATTCCAATCTTGTTTACCATCTTGAGAAAGATCATTGCCATTGGTAGAGATGATACCGGTATAAATGGTCATGTCCGACTCATAATATCGATTCATCTTTCTAGTCGAATAGATCACGATACACGTCACTAAAATGGGTAATAAGATTAACCACCATTTAAATCTGTATAAAGATTTAATAATATAAATTATAATACCCATTGTTATTTACTTATAATTTTTGTTCTACTTAAGATCTCTAAATGTAATAGTTCGGACATAATGGTACTTTCGGTCAACTTAAAGGCTTCAAAAGCTTCAACTTCCATTTTCTTTGCCGCATTGAGATCTGAGATCGCTGCGTGTCCATTGGCAAAATCGGATTCGACGATTTTCAACTGCGCTTCGGTCAGCGTCAGATTTTCAGTTTTTTTCTTTAATAACGATACGGCATTCAGAACTTTCACATAAGAATCAATAATGCGCATTTTTTGTTCATCTAACCACTTTTCCATTTCCAGTTCAGTAGATTTACGCTGCATTTTTTGTCTTTTAACGCGATTAGAACGATCAAATATATCATCTATAGGCACTGCGACTACGGCATTAACAAAAAATGAATTCTGTGTCGCACCCGAATATTGATAAAATAATGGCGTATACTGATCAGTAAACATGGAGTTTACACCGATATTACCATATTGCCATGTTCCCCCAACTTTAAAATATTTTAACCAGCTTCTTTTCTCTGATTTGAGAAGATTGTCTTGCTCCATCATTTTGGATTCAAACATTTCTACACTCGGACTTTTCTTGGCATTTTCAAATAGATCTTCCAGAGGTGGCAATACAAGTTGCGCATAATCGATCTCCTGTGCCGTTTTAATCACACTTTGCGCATAACTCGCATGGCTGAAAAATGCGATAAAGAAAAATAATGTGATCATTTTTTTTATTCCTAAATAACTATTTAGGAAAGTGTTAAAATAGATATATGTGTTCATTCGATAATTTTTCATCAACTCGTAATTCTCATCTTAATCAAAGTATGTCTTGCAATTACATAAATATAGCACATTTCACACACAAATAAGTTTTATATGAGCGATCGCGGTGGAAAATTTAAGGTTAAATAATAATAGTCAAGTTGAATACTTTTTTTGTATATAGCTATACATCTGCTTTTTGTATAAAAGCAGAAAACGTTTTAAACAATATCTTAATATCCATCCATACGGAATAGTTTTTGGCATAATCAATATCGAGCTTAATACGTTCATGATCGGACATGCTTCCATTGTCGCCTCTTTTCTCTACTTGCCACAATCCGGTAATCCCTGCGGGCGCCATAAAACGCTCGACACTGTCATCGGTAGTCAACATTTCGGCTTCATATAATGGAAGTGGTCGATTTCCGACGATAGACATATCACCAAACAGGGTATTGAACAATTGCGGTAACTCATCAATACTATATTTTCTCAGGATACGGCCCACCTTGGTGACTCGTGGATCTTTCTCGAGTTTAAAGAAAGCTGCTTTCTTTTGCTTACTAGTCATATCTGTACCTTTGACCACGATGTCGTCATCGATCAATACATCCCGTAGCTCATCCATCGTAAACTGGGGAATATCGGCATTGGCAAAGGATTGAGCATTGCTGGTCTCCACTGTTTCTTGTTTGGCATATTGGTTATGCATCATATACTCTTTGAGCCGTTTGTCAGCGTCCGCATACATGGACCTAAATTTATAGAAATCAAACATATAATATCCAGCTCCTATCCTTTTGGAACGATATACCGCTGGTCCTTTGCTTTCGATAATAATAGCCAAATAAGCGGTGATCAACAAAGGTGATAACATCAGAATTAATAATGATGAAACGACGATATCAAACACTCGCTTGCCTATCGGAATACGAAGTTTAGGAAATAATGATGCTGGTGTCTTAAATTGTTCGGTCTGTGATCTCGCTTCTAGGTATAAACGGATATACTTTTTTATCGATTCGAACACATTTTTGTTTGCATTGGAGTTGATGCTATTGGTCACTCCTGCTTCGAAATATGATTTCTTTTCGAGCAAAGAAAATCCTTTTCCGACCAAAAATAGCAGCTTTTCTCTATCATAAGAATTCAATTTGGTCAATTGTCTTAAATCCGTCATTAAGCTCGGACTTTGCTCATAAAAGATAACCGATAGAAAATGACCTATATTTTCTTGAAAATATTTATACAAGGTCTCGAAATCATCGAAATACTTCAATTCTACCCCAAAAGTTTCTTGCAATTGAGATTGAAAGTGTTCGAAATTTTCTCGACTACGGCCATAATAAATATAATCACTATATTTCGGCATTATTTTAAGGCTTTTTTTATGCGTAATTTTAGTTCAAGCGGATTAAATGGTTTTAAAATAAAATCCTCAGCCCCTGCTTCGAGTAGGCTGATCCTTGTATTGGTATTATCTTCGCCTGAAAGTATGATTACAGGAATATCCTTCAAAAATTCATTTTGCTTGATCATCACCAACAATTCGTATCCATTCATTCCGGGCATGGTGTAATCAGAAAGGATCAAATCAACTCTATTACCCTCCTTAAGCCAATTATAAGCATCCATCGCACTTGCAAAATAATGAAAATCATAATCCGCATTTAAATATAAGGTGATCAGTTGCCCTATGGCTGGCTTATCATCAATTACGAGTATTTTTTTCTTCATTTAGGGCTTATACGAAAAGTGAATTGTTAAAGAAATACGATATGATGTATCTCTATTTTTTTTATTGTTAAAATAACTGATGTACTCCTGTAGAAGCAGAAGTACATCAGTTACGAGTGTTAAACTAGGCGGTAAAAGCTATCATTTATTTAGATACCAGTCTGTATTTTGTGTACCACCACTTAATGCCCAGGGCTTAAATGTTGAATAAACACCGACAATATTTTTTCCTTCGCTTGGATATTTAAAGGATCCAGGAACACATAATGCCCAAGGATATCCATCCGTGGATTTGAATGGGTCACCTACAGCGAGTTGATGAACCTTGTCCGTTTGGTAACTTACAAGTGTAGTATTCATTTTATCGGTGGCCTTATAATTGACCATATGTACTTCATTTCTGCTATTTGTTTTATATCCATTTGTAATGATAAATGAATTCAGGTTCAATTGCGTAAATGCATCTATTGGCGTATTGAACTCTACCGTTATCACAACGTCTATGGGTTGAAATCCTCCATTTTGCGTAGAAATAAATTTAGTATCAGAAATTCCGAATGCTTTGTGTGCATCATCACAAATTGGCAATACGGCATATTTTTGGCCGGACTCAACTTTATTGGAAGCTAGTGGTAAGTTGGTCCCAATTAAATCTTCTTTAGAATAAGTAACAGATTTCACATTATTGGCCAAAACACCATCCAATTGAATCGCCGCAGCAAGACGTCTTGTCGCTCCCACAGAGCGTAATTTGCTTGTCAGTTTTACTTTAGTCACTTTATTAGCTGAATTCTGAGTTTTGGTAATGGTAACATCCATAACAAAATCATTCATATCATAATCTCCAAATGATGGCCAGTTGTCCTCAAAAGCGTACGAATATGTACCTAAGTTGACTTCGGTCACTGTTTGGTCGTTTGGATTACCTCCTGGCGCATTATTCCCTCCCGCATTACAAGATGTACCTGCAATCACAACGGTAGACTTGTTATAAGGAACTAACTTCGCTGGACTGTTCAAGACATAAAATGTATTCCACTCTCCATTTGGAGTATGATCCGAACAAGCAATTTCTAAATTACCTGAATAGGTAATAGCCATGTACTGGTTGTTGACATCTACTTTCTTCAAACGAGCTAATGCCTGTCCAGACGCTGGTCCTCGCATCGTACTTGCCTGGCTATTGAATTTGGCCAATGTAGTAACGGCTAAGATAGAAGAAGAAGCTAAATTAAATTTAGTACCTCCTGCATCCAATTTATCCAAGCTTAACAAAGCTCCTGACGAGATCGAAATCGTCGCACCATTTGTTGTCAACGACTGAATGGTGGTATGACAAACAGCTTCTAATGTCGCATTTGTTAATGTCGCATTTTTGACAGTAAGGGTACCTTCATTGCGAATCACTGTGCCATTGGTCGTACTACTTAAGTTTTGAATCGTGGCGACACCATAGTTGGTAAAGCTACCATTGGTAATATCTGCTTTATCAGCATCTAAAGTACCGTAGTTTACGTAGGACGTATTGTTTTTGGTCTCCATCTTCGATAGATTTGCGGAACCATAATTGACAAAACCGCCATTGGTATTTTGCGTCACATTGATCAATTCGAGCGATCCTCCATCCGTAATATAAAGACCATTGTTACTACCTAAATTGAATTCAAAGCTTGAATTTTTCCATTTACCTTGCACATAGATCTTTACATTGCTTGTGCCATTGTTGGCGTCAATTTTACCGGTAAAGGTGACTCCAGATTTGATCACGTACGATTTATTGTCAGCAACCGATATTGTTCCGTTTCCGCTGATTTCAATAGCATCATTGGGAACGACAACAGCACGTCCGGCAAAAGTACTTACTGAAGAGGAATTCGTATTTGAAATCGTTGTACGAACTGCAGATCGAGCTACACTCGCTTTATTGGAATTTAGACTTGAAGTTGTCGAGCCAGGTGTTACATTGATACTGCTTTTAGCGGCATCAACTGCGATCATCGTAACAGAAGCAATACCTAAAGGCGACGTTTCTCTTAGATAAAGATACTTGGCCATTGTTGGCAACATGAGCTGACCGACAAAATCTTGCCCTTTTTTCGCTTGTCCTGCAGCCAATAAATTTGCTCCTGTTCCAAGTAAGGGATCGTTATCGAAAATTTCTACGCGATAAAAATACTGACCATCGAACTTGTCATCGATAGCTACACGGATATCCATAGACTTCGCCGAATTCCAGGTGAAGCCTGAGGGAACATTGCCCCCATCTGGAAATAACGTGGATGGTGAAGTATCAGTTTCAGTATACAAGTCCTTTACTTTAGAACAACTTGACGCCATAACCGAAACAGTAACCAAACTAACTAAAAAGAGATGAAATCTTTTTCCTTTATACATAACATAATAGATTAATATAAACAGTTTGGATAAATAATAAACCCGCTCTTTATGTCTTAAGTAAGTAATTGATTATAATATTAAAACTGTTTATGACAAAGTTATAATTTATTTCATTCACAACGATAAAAAATAGAAGGATTAGTATAATATTTTACAAAAGTTGTAGCGCTACAACTACAATCAATCGGCTACATAAATGGCTTGACTTCAATTCATAAAATGATGATGCTCCATCACTCGTCAGCACCACTCCTAACTGTGGAATCACATGATACATATGAAATGAATTTAGTGCTATTGAAGAAAACATGAGGTGCTATAAAGTCCATCGTGCATAGCTTGCTCAAGCCTTATTTTTGGCCAAGGATGATTGCCTAAATAAACCAACACCTAGACTCGGGATACTCAAGTTTAAACCCAGTGCCCTGCAATCGAGATCTGCACTTTGGCGTTTTTATTTAGGGCAACATTTTTAGCAATTCTTGTTTCTGCTCATTATTTTTCAAAGCACCAATATGATAGTACGCATCAGCAAGACTACTTTTCGATTTTTTGGAGAGGTACTTTTTGACATAATGGTCGGCGTGCGTAAAGAGATGCTGCCGCGCATCCAAATTAATGCTGATACCATCACCAAAATCGCCATAGGATAATCCAGTTACGGAAGCATTGGAAGTCACGGATTTGATCATCTTCATTTTTAAACCTGGGATATTTAATGTCAAGGCTGGATAATAAAAATACGGTTGGTTCGGAAATTTCACCTTTATTTTTATCTCATCTCCCTGCCTGCTCACATTTATAGCACAATGTTGTCTGTAATAATGATATTCATAATACTCTTCTTGTGAGGGGAACCAGATGTTATCTTGACCATCTTTGCCATACGTATTGTTTAACCACAAGAGAAATTCGGCCCATTCGCGATCGGTCTCATGTACGCCCAGATGCACAGCAGGACGATCTTTTGGCGCCATCGATTGTGCACGAAGAACAAGATCTTTTGCTTGCGTAGGATGGTTAACAAAAACACGTTCTAAAGTTGTTTTATGAAGATCGCTAGCGACTTGATAAGGAATCAGTACAGATGCACCTGACTGCGCGGTAATGGTCTGAATATCTGGAAACTGCATCGCAGCAGCTAGATAAGTTTTGTTGCCATTGGGTTCTGCAAGAAATTTCACTCTCCGCCCTGCTAGGGCTTGTTGCGTGATCTGCTGTGCAATACCAAAGTGTTTTACTAAAGAATCGACATCATTTACAGCCAATGTCTTGACATCATGAATGGCAATGGCATTGCCTGTATTTAACAGCTCGCGAACATTGTTCCAGCGCAGACCGGATTTCATATAGAAACGGTAATAATTCTGTGTAAAACCCGGCCAGAAGTAGGCTCATTCATAAAATCCCATTCTGGAGCCAGTGTCGTTGTAAAATGAAACCGGACTTCATTTCCAAAACCATCTGTGTTTCCCAATGTTTTGCCTAATGTATAGGCATTGGGTGGTAAATCATCGGCCTCCAGATTTTCGATATCATAATAGTATTTTCTTTTGGGATCGGAGATATCGATCGGTTTTCCATGGATAGCAGCCCAAGTCATGCTAAAGGCAGATTGCTTACAGTCATCCTGTGTTAACAAGAATAGTAAACTCTTGTTGTACTTTAATGCGGGTATGGAGGCGATTAAATCTGCTCCTATCTGTGCATCTGGTGCTAAATTCAGGCTGATCTCGGCTTCTATCCCTTGGGCCTCTTTGCCAAATGGGTAAAGGTAACCAACGGGGTTAACTTCATGATCTTTTGAAGGCCTGGTTTCACCCTGATATAAATCTTTCTTCATACATGAGCACAAGGAAATAAATACCACTAGCAATAAGATAGTCGCATAGTGTATTTTGTAATGCATGTGCAAATGTAGGATTATCCCTCGAAATTTTTTTAATCCAGTGTTTATTTTATTTAAAATATGAAGATATGCCAGATACCCTACTGAAAATCGTGATCATTTCAGCGATAGGGATTTGCTGCAACTGGCTCTATTAAAGCAGAAAAAGTAATAAGAAAAGATGACATACCCAGTTGAACATTAGTGAATTAATGCGTAGGCATGGCGAAGAACAAAGCGCTTAAAAAGAAAAGGAATTGGATCTTAGGTCTACTCAAGTTCCAATTCCTTTTCTTTTGATATATTATGCTGCATGTGCAGCGCTTATTTTTTAGTATTGATCTCTTAGTAAGCAGCAAATAACAACGCGGTATGCTATTAATCAATCAGTTTGGACTGATGTCTTTCTAAAGTATTGTATATTTTTTTGACGTCTTGTGAACTTTCTTTCTGTAATACCAAAAAGGCATCTTTTGTATAGACAAAAATGGTATTTCGGAGACCGACAAATGCACTATAGACATCTGTTCCGATCACCATGTTACCATTTTCGTCGGTAGGATGTCCAGTTTCCTTCAAGTAGTCATACATCGACTCAAATGAACCGAGATCTGACCAGGTAAAGTCTGTCGCTACAACACGGATCTTTTTAGAGCGTTCCATCACAGCATAATCAATACTGATGGAAGGAATCTCTTTTGATAGTGCTTCGTCGAGAATACCATCTTTTTGATGTTGCCATGCGGCTAATGCCGTCGCGTAGACACGAGGTTCAAATTGCTGCAGCTCATGCAAAAGCGTATCTGCACGAAAGCAGAACATACCGGAGTTCCATAAAAAGTTACCCCTCTCGATAAAATCTTCAGCTGTTTCTTTATTTGGTTTTTCACGAAACGATAATACTTGGTCTCCTTTGTATTCGATATACCCATAACCCGTCTCCGGTTTGGTCGCTTGAATACCAAAGGTGACAATATAGCCTTGATTGGCTTTTTCAATACCTTCTTGGATTGCTGTTGTATAGCCTTGGTCACCTACGATAACGTGATCCGAGGGTGTCACGACCAAGATATCGTCGGGTTGGGCCGCAAACGCAGCAAATGCAATCGCCGCTGCTGTATTTCTAGGCGTAGACTCCACAATATCGATATACTCCACACCGTTGCTTTCCATCACCTCACGACTTAATTGATTGTTATCTTTATTGCCCACAACAATCACCTGATTGCAGAGTCCCTGATTACGGTTGACAGTCATCTCAAACAACGATCCCTCTTTAAATAGGGAAAGATATTGTTTGGGGTAGCTTTTCCGAGATAAAGGCCATAAACGGCTCCCCACTCCACCCGATAAAATCACATGTACGATATTGCTCATTCTGTTTTTTTATAAATCTTTTTTTTTACTTAATACCCATGTAAATCAGTTACTTGGTCACTTCGTTACTTGATCACTTGATCACTTGGTTACTTACTGACTAACTTTCTTTGCTTCTTTTGCTGCAACTTCTTTGCGCAAGCCTGTGCTTGAAAAACGATGTGTACGTTTATTATAGTAAATCTCAATACCCTCTTCAACGCAATATTTCTTTCCAGTAAAATCCATATCACGATATTCTTCTCCAATGATACGTACTTGAATGGGCAATGCTTTGATGATATCAATTAAATCCTGTTCGGTCTCGTATGGAACAATTTCATCCACATAACGACATCCCTCCAATTGGATATAACGTTCAACGACTGTCTGTGTAGGTGTTGATTTTTCTGGTGACACTTCTGAAGGATCGGTATTGAGCCCAACGATCAGATAATCGCAATTGCGACGCGCCTCTTCCAGCATCATAATGTGGCCAGCATGCAATAAATCAAATACACCAAATGTAATTCCTATTTTCATGTAAACGTCTTCTATTCTTTTAATTTAATAACTAACTTGGTCACTCCGTTACTTTTTAACTTGGTCACTCCGTTACTTTCTAACTTGGTCACTCCGTTACTTTCTATCCTTTTTCAACTTCATGTTCGGCGACGATACGACGTAATCCGGAACTGGAGAAACGATGATCGCGGCTATTAAAATAGAGCTCGATACCTGATTCCTCACAGTATTGACGTCCGGTAAAGTCACGTTCGCGGTATTCGTCACCAACGATACGGACATCTATCTTAAAGGAGCGCAAGACATCTTGTAGATCTTGTTCAGTGGCATAAGGCACGATCTGATCAACATATTTACAGCCTTTGAGTTGAATATAGCGCTCCACAACAGTTTGTGTTGGTTTGTTTTTCTCTGGTCTATCCAATGTAGGATCAGTCTGCAATCCGCAGATTAAATAATCACACTGACGCTTAGCATCTTCGAGCATCTTAATATGACCGGCATGAAGCAGATCAAATGCACTGAAAGTGATGCCAATACGCATTTCTTTAGCAGGTATTGTAATCATATTTAAAACAAAAATAAATTAATTAAGCTCCTTTTTTAGCTATCTCAAAGATAGCTATTATTTATAAAACAAAAGCTGTGATGAAAAGTTCTCGTCAAACTAATTATTGAATTGAAGCATGTGGATGGACCTCCCTGGCTTTCTTTGACGATGCTTCAAATTAAATCAATGAGTAGCGGTATGTCCTGCTGAAAAATTTACATGCAACAATTATTTTTAACTTCACCTCAATGATATTGTATATCAAGTTCAATTTATTTAAGTTTGTTGTCATAATCTCAATTATAATGAAATGTTCACCTTTTAAACTTTGGTTATTCTTTGGCGCGACAACTTGGTTATTGATATCGTGCAACCAGCGCAACAAATCGACTAAACAAGATATGGCTACAACCGATACCACCGCAACGGTATATACTGCCGCAGATCTTGAAGCACTACATTATTGGGACCAGGTGGATATGCAGGATACGGCAAAAATAAAAGATCCAAGCATGGGTGAACAGAAATTGGCGGATTTTCTCAACGCATTGAACGGCACTTCGGACTCAACTGCTGATCATGCTATTGCCAACATGCTGGATAGGGCAAAAGTAAATAAAACTAGTTTCGATTATTATATCAAATTATATGAACATTATTTGTACGATGGAAACTCCCCTATGCGCAATGATGTACGCTATGAATCGGTGCTCCGATACCTGATCAAGTCAGATCAATTGACGGATCTGGAAAAAGAGGCTTATCGTCCTATTTATAAATTGGTACAGCGTAATAAAATGGGGAAAGTCGCGGAGGATTTCAGCTTTGAACGTTATGATGGTCATATTCAGAAATTATCCGATGTGAATGCCAAATATATATTGCTCATATTTTACGACACGGAATGTGCCCACTGTAAACAAATAATCGCTTTCCTTCAAGATACGCCTGAGGTGACGGATCTATTTGAGAAGAAGCAAATCCAGATTGTCACGATCGAACCTTGGGGTGATCGTGACAGGTGGATCAATTACCAACCTCATCTGGCGAAAAACTGGATTAACGGATTTGATAACAACAGCACAATTCAGCGTCAACGACTTTACGACACGAAGGCCTCACCGACGATCTATCTGTTAGATGGTATGAAAAGAGTGCTCTTAAAAGATGTCGAACTGCAACTTGCCCTACAAATCATGACCCAACTTCCTTAACTTAAGCACAATGAACAAGACACAATCGCGGATGGTCAATAATGATCTTTACTTTGAAGAAGTGCAGCGACTACTGAAGGAAGGTAAGGAGGTTTGTATCCGTGTGAAGGGAAACAGCATGATGCCTTTTATCAAAAATGGCGATCGAGTCATCGTGGTAGCTCATCTTGGCACTGTTTTACCATTGGGATCTCCTATTTTAGCTCAATATGAGGGGAAATTTGTTTTTCACCGATATGTGGGAAAAAAAAATGGGAAATTTGTTCTTGCTGGAGATGGCAATCTGGTCTTGAAAGAATATGTATCTGCTCCGCATATCTTGGCGATTGCGACTTTACACTACCCTAATAACAGTGATACCACGCGAAATATCAACAGCCGCTGGCCTCGATTAAGAGGAATGATATGGTATCACTTGCGCATGGTAAGACGCCTATTTGCCAGCTTAAAACGAAGGATTTTAAGCTGATTTTCTATACTGAATATGAATGATTAACTTTGATTATACTTATTTTTTAAACCTAATAGTAATTATTTTTTAAACCTTACAGCATGAAATTAAGAGCAGATTTAGTATTAAGAACAATTGGTTCGGATCACATGATTGTGGATCCAGGTCAGGATATGGTTGACCTCTCTACTGTATATACCCTTAATGATTCGGCAGCATGGCTTTGGGAACAATTACAGGGAACCGCATTTTCTCAAGCGACAGTGGTCGATCTTCTTTGTGAAGAATATGATGTGACTGCCGAACAAGCACATAAAGATGCTCAGATCCTTATCCAGGATTTCGAACAGCAGGGATTATTGGAGAAATAAAGACCACAAGAGTCCGCTATTTTGATGACGCATAACAACCTGAAACATCATATCCGCTGGGCCTGGTCCATCAGCCAGGGATACCGATCTAAACTCCTCCTCTATTTTGTATTGGAGTTGCTTGCTATTGCGCTCTCGCTGCTATTTGTGTACCTCTCCAAAAAAGCGGTGGATATGGCGATCTCTCCGACAGATATTCCGCTCAGATGGACCTTGATCGGGATTGTGGCAACTGTAGGTGTTGGCCTTGGTATACGTGCTTATACGGGCTGGCTCAATGAACGCATTAAAATGATGCTCACGTTCGAACTGCAGCGCAATATGCTGGATGCACAAATGCTATCGGTATGGAGACTCATCAAAAACTGGCATACTGGTGATATACAGGTCCGTATTCAAACGGACTGTGAGGAAGTGGCCAATATGATAGCGAAGACTTTGCTTTCATTTATACTCACAGCTATACAGCTGCTGGCATCGATGGTTTTTCTGTGGTACATGGATCCGATGTTGGCGCTGATGATATTGGCACTGTCGCCGCTCTTCCTTTTTTCAAAAATCTATTTTCAGAAAATGCGCAAGCTCAGTCAGGAAGTTAAGGGTGAAGAAAGTAATTTTTCCAATATCCTGCAAGAAAACCTGCGGTTTCGCTTGCTGATCCGCGCAATGGGCATATTCCCAAAGAGAAGAAAAAAACTGACCGACAGCCAACGGGACCTCTTTGGACTTAAAATGAAACAGCTCAACTTTTCGACTTATACACAGAGTGTCATGAAAGTCAGCATCAATGCGGGCTATCTACTGACCTTTATCTGGGGAATCTACCGACTGCAGAGTGGGCAGATCTCCTTTGGTACCATGACTGCTTTTCTTCAATTGGTCGCCCGGATCCAGACACCGATCTTAGCGCTCATCACCTTTATCCCTGGTTTCGTGCGATTCCGGGTTGCGGCAGATCGGCTATTGGAACTGAAGTCTGGGGAAATTGAATCTCAGATGGATCAGCAACGCCTGCGGGGTATAGCTGCTCTAGAAATCCAGAATTTGTCTTTTCGATATGAGGATAAATGGGTCTTGGATCACCTTAATCTATCTTTACGTGCTGGCGAACCCGTTGCTGTCGTAGGACCTAGCGGAAAAGGAAAAACCACCCTGATCCGCTTGCTGCTAGCGCTGATCAAAGCGGAAAAGGGGCAGATCTTATTAACAGATCGAGCGGGTACGCGACCGCTCTCTGCTGCTCACCGCATCAATTTTGCCTATATACCACAAGGCAACTCCCTCTTTAGTGGCACTATTCGGGAAAACCTGATGCTGCATGTGCAAAAGGCTGAACATATCGATATCCAAAAGGCATTGTGGGTGGCCTGTGCCGAATTTGTGATGGAACTGCCTGAGGGGATCGATACGGTCGTGGGCGAGTCTGGAATGGGCCTATCGGAAGGACAAGCACAGCGCATTGCTATTGCACGTGCGCTCATGCACGACGGGGATATCTGGTTATTTGATGAAGTAACCTCTGCATTAGATCGTAAAACAGCCGATACGCTGATCCATAGGCTGCTGGACTATGGGGAAAATAAATTATGCCTTTTTGTAACACATGACTTAACCTTGGCCAATATATGCAAACAACGCCTATACTTGGACTAAAGAACACGCTATGACTTTGACAACATCAACTGAAACTATAAAAAAACAATATAAAATAGCAGATCTGACCCTGCAGATCAATTATACAACGGATCTGGATCTGGAGAAGCTCTTGCCGACATTCCGAGATTTTGAGTGGTACAAGCAGGGAGATCAGGCCGCAATCCAAGTTAATTTGAGTACAGATAAAGCTCCGGAGGTCGCAGATCTGGGGGTTCTTCGCAGTGACTTGTCCATTTCCTGGGGCGACCGCTTCTGTTTTTATGAAAAGGAAAAAGGCTATATCACCACCATCGTAAATGAACAGGGGGATGGCATGTGGTATCTCTATAGCGACCGCGATTTTGCACAATCGACTATTTATATTCCTCAAAGTAGCGCGTACGAGCAAAGTACGGTGATCTGCTGGATGTTAATGATGCTATTTGGTCAGGCTGCTCTATTGCATGAGGTCATCATGATCCATGGGTCGGTTATTAATCTAAATGGGCAGGGTATTGTTTTCTTGGGGAAGAGCGGAACAGGCAAAAGTACCCATAGTCGCCTTTGGCTATCGCATATCCCGGAAACCTCGTTGCTCAACGATGATAATCCTGCGATACGGATCAAGGAGGATGGTGTCTTGATCTACGGAACACCTTGGAGCGGTAAGACACCCTGTTATAAAAATGAAAGTATTGTATTAAAAGCTTTTGTACGACTGCAGCAGGCTCCTGAAAATAAATTCGACCTAATGCCAGGCATTAAGGGTTTCATTGCGGTATTGCCCAGCTGTACAGCAATCCGATGGAACAAAGATCTTTTTGCCGAAATGAATACAACGCTCGAAAAAGTAATAAGCAAAGTACAAGTGGGTTTTCTGAAATGCTTACCGGATCAGGCTGCAGCTGAGCTGTGTCACGAACGTATTTTTGATAGCGCTGTCTAGTAAAGAAGTGTTGCCCTCAACAATAAAGCAAAGACAAAAGCTCCTAGCTTTTTTTGATCTTTTATTCTAGAGGCTAGCCCAGACTTTGCCTACAGCTCGCTCAATTTCTAATGGTGAACAGCGTACAGAAAATCACGATGGCAAAGGATCTGCTAGAGGAATACGTTCTTATTGACTCTTCAATAACCCTTTTTCGGGGATTCGATTGATCTGTTGCTGATCCTGCAGCATGCGAGGTGCAATTTGATTGGTCGATTTTCGAGCATTAGCCTTCTTTTTACTGCCTGGTACAGCATCTTCCAAAGCAGTCTCTAACATGGTTTCTTGCGTATCTCCGGATTCTAAAAAGATATAATCGGTGACATCTCTTCTGTCTGCCAGAAGACCGTCCCAATAATCTGAAAAGCCAGCGGCATTTTTCAACTGAAAAGAGGCTGGCCAAAAAGATACCTTATTTTCAATAATTTGCTCAAAGAAACCAACTGGTTTGCCGTAGGTATGTGTACCTGTAGCGATAATCTGGACATCAAGATAAGGCTTCAGTACATTAATAAGCATTTCTGCTGCTGAGGCAGTTGTCTCACTCACTAAAAAATAAACTTTACGCAGGTTCAGATTACTTGTCTTTCTATAATAGGTATCGCTAAACATGCCGTTCGTTCCCTTATGTGTTTTGTCCATATAGGCATTGCAAATATAGGTCAACATCAGCTCTCCTGCTGCAACCGATCCGCCGATTTTATTGGCCACATATACGGCTGCATCGACATATCCGCCAGTATTATAGCGTAAATCGACAATCAGGTCCTCAATATGTTTGTTTTCAAAACCCTGAAATGCAGCATCAATTTTTTGCTGATTGTCATTATTATTTTCTATTTCTTCAAAAGAAGATAGGGCAAGATAACCGACATTCTTAGTTGAGTATTGGTACACAGTGTCGCGATAAAGTGGATCAATAATATAAGAAGTATAGGCGAGCTTTTGACTATAGGTGGACTGATCCTGACGCAACAATTCAAGTTGAAGCCCACCGCCCTCCAATGCATTTAATACCCGAGTTCTCATCTGGTTAAGCGCGTTTTGATCAACGGGTTTACATCCTGAAGCATCACAGGTAACTGCAACAGCAAAGTCATTATCTCCATTAATGGAGGTAATCATATCTGAACGTTTTAAACCCGCTTTATCTGCAGGTGATCCCCCTTCAACAAAATAAATAACAGGTCTGGCGACTTTGGAGTCGGCAGTACCCATAGAAATATACAAACCATAGCCGCTATTTCTATCCATTCTCAATCGCGACTGTGTTCCGGTATGATAATTATTGAGCCCATCGAGAAAGGAAAAACGATCGAGAAAACCACCATAACTAGCATAATTGGGATAAGCAGGGGTCAAGCTCTTCAGTCCGAGTAAAACAGCATCGGCAGACGTATATTGATCTGTAAATTCAAAAGTATTATCATATTGGGGAATATACTGATCTGCCCATAACGAGTATAGCTTATAGTAGTAGTAGATACTGTCCCGAATCATTTGATCGCTCGTACGTACTACGGGCTCTGGTTCGGGCTCTGGCTGTGGATTATTCTTTTTACAGCTAATAAAAAAAAGTGCAACCAGAGAAAAAAATAATCCTTTCTCTAAAATTTGCATTGAAAATAATTTCATATTTAAATCTATAAGATATACAAACTTATATAAATAGAAGCTTATATGCAACAAGCGTATGTCGCAAATTTGATCCTCAATATGACACCTGATTGCAATCTAGGGTTGATATTGATCGCAAAATGCATAAAATAGAACTTAATAGGTGATGACCTGTCTATGTGACGATTGTTTCTAAAAGAAATAAGCGTGGTAGATAATTTCCTGCAAGATCTAGTTAAAAGCAAATGGAAATAGAAGTAATCTAGCATAAAAAATGCCCTGACGAATCAGGGCATGAAGAATAAAACTTGGGTAGATGGTGAATAAGCCTTATCCTAACTAGGAATATAACATAAAACAATACAAGCTAATCACTCATGCAGTAAACTGCTAAAACATTCCGAGCGAATCGTTGGACACCGCGATTTATCCTCTAACCTGCTCACTTTGCTCTATAAATTGTGAAACAGGAATCTGAATACTAAAAGGAATACGACCTGCTGACTCGGAAGTGATATAACCTACGACGGTAGCATGACGCTGGTTCATCAAATCAGATGGGCGCGATTGTCCTCGAATGCGAAAACGAATTGAAGCTTCGTAAGCTTGATTTGATTCTGCGGGAAATGTAATCATGATCAACTGATCTAAACTCACATGGATAACAGCATGATCCAGCTTTACTTCTTTGATCACAATATGACGTGTATCTAGACTTATTCTTTTCACTAAAAATAAAAGTGCACCATTCTTTGATTTGCCCGATGGGGAGCTATCACTTTCTAGAGGATAAAATCGATATTGCAATGTCAATGAAGCACGATCTAAAAATTGTCGGGATAGGTTGAATCTCTTCCAAAAATAAAAACCAGCAAAAAGAATCAAAACAGCAATAGAAACAAAGATGTAAAACATATTAATTTAAAATAAAAAATACAGATATTTAATTCCTTAGAAGATGATCAAACTTCTAAAAACTCGAAGGCAAATATAATTTTTACGTAATCGAGTACCAATTTTACAAAGGGGACAAAAGGGGGACAAAAAAGAGACAACGTGGCAAATAGCTGGTTTAACAGTATAAAAACGAATGATCAAAAGCTTTATAAAGAAAATAGGACAATATAATGTCATATGCAAGCATAAGAAAAAAAACACACAATTACGCTGATGATCTCTTAACCTAAAGATTAAAAATTGACTATAGAAGATTAAATACAGAGCTCAGCAATACGGTGGGCAGTGATGTGACAAGGACTGGTCAATGACTCAGTAATCGAGTAATAGGCAGATCTCTTCGTTGGTTAATTTTTTATTCCCCCAATTTCTCTACCAGCGTTGCCACATGGGGGTGGCGCAGATAAAGTTCGGCACAAGCTTTGGCATCGGATAATGCCTCATGATGATTGAGCGTGATGCCCAACACTTCACAGCAAGCGTTTAGACGGGCAGGTTTAAAACCTTTATTACGATAGATCTTGTAGGTACACTCCCACATTTCGGCCAATTGGAGTTCTTCATAAGATAGCCCATAATAAAGCATCGTCTTACGCAGGACATTGCGGTCGAACAGCTCATTGTGCGCAATCATTAATTTATTTGCCAATAAAGCTTTGATGGATGGAAACAATTCCTTAAATGTTGGTGCATGTTGCGTATCTCGAGGTTTGATACCATGGACACGTGTCGTCTGCCACATATACTCATTACGTGGAGGCTGGATCAAGGAATAAAATTCATTGGTAATGATACCCGATTCAACGGTCACGATACCAACTGCACAGGCACTATTTTGATGCCCTGTTGCTGTTTCAAAATCTATCGCTGTAAATGTTAAATCTGATGTCATGCCTTACTCCTATCCCAGCAAAGGTAAACAATATCCCTTGAGATTTAAAATGAAATCAATACCTGTACTTCTCCTTCCACTTGTCGCGTAAGCCCTGCCTTAACTTTTCTTCCTGCGGATTTTTACCGGGCTCGTACAAGGTCATACCGCTCAGTTCATCCGGTAAAAATTCTTGGATCACAAAATTACCTGGGTATGCATGTGCATACTTGTATTCCGCACCATAATTCAGCTGTTTCATCAATTTTGTAGGTGCATTGCGCAAATGAAGAGGTACAGAAAGATCGCCCGTTTGCTTCACCACTCCCTGAGCTTTATTAATGGCTTCGTAAGAGGCATTGCTTTTAGGTGAACTTGCCAAATAAGTTACTGCTTGCGCCAGGATAATCCGCGACTCGGGCCAGCCGATGACATTTACGGCCTGAAAGCAAGTATTGGCCAATAACAAGGCGTTGGGATTGGCATTGCCGATGTCTTCAGATGCTAGAATCAGCAATCGCCTAGCAATAAAAGAAGGATCTTCCCCCCCTTCGATCATACGTGCCAGCCAATAAATAGCGGCATTGGGATCTGATCCGCGGATCGATTTGATAAAAGCAGATATGATATCGTAATGCTGCTCGCCTGTCTTATCGTAAATAGCCATATTCTGCTGCACCTGTTTCAATACGAACGCATTGGTAATGGGTTCATGATGCAGGACTGCGGCATTACTGACCAATTCGAGTACATTGAGAAGCTTACGTGCATCTCCCCCAGATAATCTTAAAATGGCCTCGTATTCTTCAATCTCAATGTTTAATGTTTTGAGGTATTCGTCTTCATTTAATGCTTTTTCGATCAGGCCGATCAGATCTTCGCTGCTTAAATGTTCAAGCACGTAGACTTGACACCGAGACAATAGAGCCGATATCACTTCGAATGATGGATTTTCTGTGGTGGCTCCGATAAGGGTAACCAGTCCCCTTTCCACAGCACCCAACAACGAGTCCTGCTGTGATTTGGAAAAACGATGAATCTCATCAATAAACAAAATGGGCTGTTCTTGATTAAAATCCATCAGAGGTTGCTCCTGATTGATATTCATCAGCTTTTCCGCTTTTTCAATGACGTCACGAATATCTTTGACTCCAGACTGAATCGCACTTAAAGAAAAAAATGGGCGCCCCAGCTCTTTGGCCATCAAAAGTGCCAAACTCGTTTTTCCAACCCCGGGAGGGCCCCAGAGTAACATAGAAGGAATATTTTTTTGTTGAATGGCATGATATAAAACCGCATCGTGACCGATAATATGTTGCTGTCCAACATAATCTTCCAATTTCTTGGGACGCATGCGCTCTGCCAGTGGAATTCGTGTAGCCATACATCAAAAGTAAGAAGATATTAGCAATTGTTCATTTACTTCACAATCAATTTATGGAATTCAAAAATTTGGCTATTTTTGGATGAGCATTTTATATAGGAGACCTTCAACAGTAACCTTACTCTTTGAAACCAGATGAGCAGCATTCCTGCTGGCGGTATCATCGCCTTACTCATAAAAACCGACTAAAAAGAGCTCATGGATAGAAATAAGAACTTAAACTCATTAACGATTTATTTTGATGAACAAAAAACGAATTTATATACAAGATTGGCTAGGACAACATCCTTATCAAGGGAGATCGGATGCCGATCGTTATTATTTACAAGTAGCCAATGACATACACGATGCGCTAAGCACATTATGGTTTGACGAAGAAGAAACGGATGCTCTGATCAGACCTGAAATTATAAAAACGCTCAGCGTTTATTTGACCTGCTACCTCGAGGATGTCGTATCTGGAACAAAGCTTTTTGATGCCTTTAGGACAGAGCACAAAGCGCTATATGGCAAGATGCTTCCATTTTTTGAGGATCAGGAATTAACAGATTATTATCCAGAAGATATCAATCCACAGGATGTACTGGTGCTTTCATGGTTATTTTTCAGCGAACGTAATCCGCATCTTTTCTTAGATAAAGAAGGGCGTTTACTTGCCCTAGTTACAGATCTTGCTTATGCGGTATTGGAGGAACATTATGAGGTCGCTCCGGAAAACTCCTTACTACAAAAGGAATACGCTCTGGCAGCGGATGCTAATTATCTGGAAGTTCGCAATTTTGCTGAAAAGGTGATCGCAACCAATTATATCACGGGAGGCTATTACTACAACAGTTTGATGCAACATATGGATATCGCCGACTTGGGTCGCTATCAACATGACCCGGCGTACTTAAATCAAATGACTTTCCGTGTGCGGGACAATCACTTTGTTTTCTTCCGCTTACATCTATTGGGCTTAAAATCTTGCGAATTTGTTGCCTCGACTCTATCACCTGCACATCCGCGATATGAGCAGGTGCGCGATATCGGAAAACGGATCGATAGCTTTTTTGAATTTGAAAAATTGGAGAAAGAGCGTCTACAATTGAAGCACTTGACAACAGGTGAAATCTTTTTTGTCAATCAAAATTCGATTCAAAACTTTCAAGAGCCCCAAGCTGCTCAATTATTCTATATGGAGATCGTACCTTGGCAAGATGCCTGGAACCTATCAGGAATGATGTCTGCTGTTGAAGCTGATCAGATCGATCTGACGGCTGATCAAGAAATAGATCAAGCGTATTTGGTGGAAGCACTAAAGGGCAAAAGGACGCATATCGAAAAGGCAGAACAACAAGTGGAGGATGTAAAAGCATTGTTTAATGAAAAGCATGAGGGTCTTCTGGCATTTATGACGGAAGCTGAAATTGCGGGTTACATCCATGAACTCACCACAGCATACCGCGAGCAAGTAGGGCTACCGCTAATCGAAGAGGTAACGAATCCAAATGCATCAAAAGATACTCCGGTGACCGCATTCTATAATCCGAAAATAGGTCTAGAATTTTTTGGTGGCATCGAAAACATCTTTCCCTTGAAAAATAATCCATTTTTTGTGGAAGAGCCAAATGAACCAACAAATTATGCGCAAAACTTACTGCAGCTCTTGGTGCAGAAGTTTTTCTCAGTTGGATTGGTACAGCATTATTATGAATTGTACGAAAAGGAAATCAATGAGCAGTTTTTCTATCCATTAACGCGCGAAACATTGGATTTTCTCATTCGCTTTTACAAAAGCGACACCTATCACAATCAGCCACATGTGATGATTAGATAGTAAAATAGTAACCAGTTACGTAGTGACTAGTAAAAAGTAACGAAGTAATGATCTACTTCGTTACTCCGTCACTATTTTTACTCCATTACTTATTAAGCAAAGGAAAATCACTCGTTTCTACATGTGCTTTTACTATAATTTTGCGCAACGCTATCACTTTTTGAGGATGACTAGCTGCCACATTATTTTGTTCCTTAGGGTCTTGCTTTAGATTATACAGTTCAGCAACAGGATTTCCACTTCTGACTTTTTGCAAAATCAATTTCCAATCACCTTGACGCACCGCTTGACGGCCGCCATCTTCATGAAACTCCCAATATAAGTAATCATGCTGCTTTTGCTTTTTAGGTTTTCCAAGTAATGTCGGAACAAACGAAATACCGTCTGTATATTGCGGTTTTCCTGCCTGCGCAACTTCTGCTAGAGTGGGCATCACATCCCAAAATGCGCCTAAGTAATTGGAAGTGGATCCGGGAGTCACCTTTCCGGACCAATAGACGATAAAAGGAGTTTTTACGCCTCCTTCATAGAGGTCTCTTTTGTATCCGCGCAATCCAGCTGAACTATTGAAGAAATCTGGATCAGCACCTCCTTCACGATGTGCTCCGTTGTCACTGGTAAAAACAATAATGGTATTGTCCAATAAATCCAACGCTTTGAGCTTAGCAACAATTTGTCCCACCTGTGCATCCATGCGGCTGACCATACTGGCATAAGTAGCACGTGGCTTAGCTACAGAGGCATATCCTGGAATGGTTGCTGCAGGACCATAATCATTGCCCTTGTGCCCTTTTTCTTCAAATTTATCGGCATATTGGGCATAAAACTGATCATCAGGACCTGATAATTCGGCATGAGGCAATACTGTCGGAACATATAGGAAAAAAGGGCGATCCTTATTGTTTTCAATAAATTCTAATGTTTTTTCTTGGATTAGCTCTGGAGCATACTGCCCTTTGGCCATCAGACCATGATTTCCCTGTAGCTCGATGCGCTCTTGATTGTGCCACAAATGAGTAGGATAATAACGATGAGATTGTCGCTGACAGTTATAACCATAGAATTCGTCGAATCCCTTGCGGCTTGGAGACCCGTAAGTATCCACCATCCCTAATCCCCATTTGCCAAATGCACCTGTCGCGTACCCCGCCTTTTGCAAGAGCATCGCGATCGTCTGCACCGAGTCTGCTAAAGGTTGCTGTCCCTCGGGTTCTAATTCTTTATTGCCGCGGACTGGCGTATGTCCCGTATGTTGACCCGTCATCAGAGCGGATCGGGATGGAGCACAAACAGAGGTGCCGGCATAAAAATTATCAAAACGCATGCCCTCTTTTGCTAAAGCATCCAGATGTTTTGTTTCCATGATCTTTTGCCCATAAGCTCCTAGATCACCATATCCCAAATCATCGGCCATGATAAAGACAATGTTGGGTCGATCGCTTTTCTTTTGTGCTATTGCGATGCTGCTCAACGCAAAAAACAACGCAAATAGTGCTGGTTTTTTCATTTTAATGGTTTGTTACTCTTGTAAATTAAAAATAGTTGAAATAAGTACACAAAGATTTAAGCATCATTGAGAATAGATTTCCAAAATTATTATTAGGATGAAGATATTATATAAAAAAATTTATAGATTGCTCTTTGATGGCATTTTACAAAAAGATAAAGTTTAGAAAATTGATCAGCAGCTAAAATAAAGAAGATATATGAAAAGTTAGAACTTAATGGAAGCAAATCAGTTGCTACGATAAAAAAGTTACAGTGTGTGGAGAAAACTATACGGACATGTACCAGTTCATCCACTGATTTGGAGCAAATCGGGATATCAAGATGAGCTTTATATGAGATTTAAGATTATGACCGACTCGTAAACTGGTCTATTATAACCCACTGTAAAATCTTGAAAATTTAATTTTTTCGTAAAAAACAGGTACACTCAGCGTTCTAGTTATCCCTTTAACGATATTTTACACATTTTTTCTCCATATTTGCAATAACCTCACTAACAGCAGGGATATACATGATTAAAAAGAAATATTGGAAAATTACTTTTCTTACCAGTACCTACCTTTTGATAGGTTGCTTCATGTCGTATGCTCAGGAATCAATCGCAGATAATACGAATGCCACCATCAAGTATAATCGTGATTTTAAAGGTATAGGCCCGAAGGTCTATATTCTCCCTCCTCCTAAGAGCAAAACAGAACAATTAATAGAGCTATTTGACAGTAGTACCAGAAAAGATTTTGCAAAAAAAATAGCTCAGGAACTGCGGTATAAAACATTGCTCAAACAAATCAAAAGTGTGACAGATCAAGCACAATTTCAGTACTTAATTCATCCAGTCCCTGCAGATATAGACAAATGGAATGAACTATTGGCGCGGATCAAAGTGCAATATGATGATATCGCAAACTATACACTGCTCAATGAGGCTGGCTTATTTGCGGTGAATAAAAATTTAACTGATCAAGCAATCGCTTATTTTGAAAATGCGATCCAAATCGCGGCAAAAGCAAACAATAAACAAGATAAAACGATACTGAATCAGAATTTAGCTGTTGTCTTACTTTATGCAGGAAAATTTGAAAAAGCGGAACGTACTGCACAGGAAAATCTGAAGTCTGCTGTCCTATCAAAAAATTATCATGATCAAGCAAATGCGTGGATGCAAATTGCTTTGGCCAAAGGTGGGATGAAAAACTATGATGGCGCAGAACAGGATATCATTAGAAAAGCCATACCCCTTTACAATAAATCAAAGGCTTATGAAGGTAAGATCGTGGCTTGGCAGCAACTCGCACAAGTATACTTTGATCAAAATAAATTTACCGAAGCGCAATGGTTTTTACTGCAGGCGCAACAACTCGCAGAAAGTAAAAAATTCACCAATGAATTAGCTGCAATAGAATATGTATTGGCTTCGTCCAAACTTTTAGACAACAATATCAAAATTGCAAAAAAAGAATTCTTGTCAGCACTTTTAATGGCACGGGAAAGAAAGGATATACATCTTGAACTTGCTGTTTTAGATAAACTTGGGGAGGTGTACATTCGTCTAAAAGACTATAAAGAAGCAGAAAATACGTATGAAGATTTTACAAAACTGAAGACATCTTTTCATCAAGCTATAGATTAGTGAACTACAGCTTGATGAAGAGCTCTTTACTTCAAAACTTCTTCCAAGAAAACGATTAGATGTTTCCATGAGCGCTGTGCTGCTAAGGGATGAAAATCAGCACTGGCAGGATTAGTAAAAGCATGTTTAGCATCGGCATAATAAATCATTTGCCAATCTGCATGAGCTGTTTCCACTTCCTTTCTAAAATTTGAAATTTCTTGATCGGAAACATGGGGATCTGCTGCACCATGAAGTACTAATATTTTAGTGTTAAGTGCTCCATCTGGACGGCTACCTTTGCCCAGGTTGCCATGAACAGAAATAACACCCTGCACTTCTAAGCCCGCTCTTGCAGCCTCTAAGGCTCCCGTTCCACCAAAACAGTAGCCCATAACAGCTAGACGACGTGGACTTGCTCCAGCCTTCAACAGCTGCTCCAAAGCGAGACGAATCCTTCTTTGATAGGCTTGATAGTCCTGCTTATATTTACCTGCCTGCTGCCCTGCTTCAGCTGCATTAGTCGGTTTATTACCTTCGCCATAGATATCAGCAACAAAGGTCATGTACCCCTCCTTGCTCAATTGAACGGCAGCTTGAGTAGCTTCGTCATCGATACCCATCCAAGCTGGAAGAATTAAGACACCAGGAGCACCTTCGCCCGCATCGGTATTGAGCAATCCGGTTAAGACTTGATCTCCATCTTGATATCGAACGTTTTTAAGCTGTCCGAAACTCGCCTCTGTGACGCAAAAACATAGAATTGTCATTATTAAATTTTTCATATGATTATATTAGGTATGAATTCCTTATCGTGGTATGAAATGAACATCTTACATCCAATTTTGTTTAGTTCATGTATCGATCTTGATTCTAAACCGATCATGTGTTGCTATTAGCTATTCCTTACTGCTGCTATGACCCATAAATAACGACTACGGAGATCACTCTGATTCATTTTTTGGTCGTAAGCAGAAGATGCTTTTAGGCACATATACGATTGAATTATAAGCCAGCTGAAGCTTGTGATCCTCTTATAACATTATTATTACAGCATAAATTGCTTACTGGATAAAGATACTTAAATTCACTAAAATGAGTTATTATTACAAGAAATATAAATAGTGGAGATTTTTCAGATAAAGTATCAAATAAATTTGTTGATTTGTTAAAATTATGAACTGAAATTCTTTAAATTTAGCTCTTTGGATTTAAAGCGCTATCTCATATATTAAAAATGACTATTAAAATTATAGAAAATATGTTTAAAAAGCTAATATTCACCCTTTTTGTTATTTCGATCGTCTCCTGTGGCTCGAAGCCGAGAGTTAATCTAACCGAAGTAGAAGGAGGTTTAAAGCCTAGCGCACAACACGAAGTCATCGCAAAAGAAGTTGCAGGACTCTTAGAATCTACCAGTTATAAAAAAGTACAACTGAATGATTCCATTTCAAAGATTGTTTTTGACAATTTAATAAAGACATTGGATCAAGGAAAAAACTACCTATTACAATCCGATATCGATGAATTTCAACAATATCGCAATACGATCGCCCAAGATTTTAGAAATGGTGATCTATCTGCTCCGTTTCATATTTTCAATGTGTACTCTAAGCGCTATTTGGAACGCATGCAGTATGCGCTCAAACAAGTGGATGTTAAACAAGATTTTACATTGGATGAATATTTCCTTCCGAGCAGAGAGAAATTAGGCTGGTTCAAAAACACGGCGGAAGCTGACACGCAATGGAAGCATCGTGTGAAATATGATTTGTTGAATCTGGAAATGACCACTGCTAAAAAAACAGATAGCACGGAAACCAAACAAAGAGAGACCTTGCGTAAACGTTATAACAATTTGATCTCTCAGGGTAAAAAAACAAATTCAAATGATGCATTTCAGTTAATCATGACTGCATTGACAGATGCTGTAGATCCGCACACCTCATACTTCAACCCTTCTTTTGCACAAGCTTTTAATGAAGGCATGGCCAATACGTTTGAAGGAATTGGTGCACGATTGACGATTGACAATGAAATGGTGACTATCAGTGAAATTATACCTGGAGGTCCTATCTTTAAAGATAAAAGCTTAGCCATAGATGATAAGATCGTAGGTGTAGCACAGGGAAAAGACGGTGAATTTGAAGATATCATTGGGTGGAGATTGGATGCTGCTGTAGCAAAAATCAAAGGTCCTGCAGGAACTCTTGTACGATTGAAAATTATACCTGCTGGCCAACCAATAGGCGCACATCCTAAAATAGTATCGCTAACCAGGGAACGCATCGTCGTGGCTGAGGAGTCTGCTAAAAAAGAGATCTTAAATGTAAAAGGAGTAGATGGTAAAACTTATCGTGTTGGTGTCATCAATATTCCAAAGTTCTATATGGATTTTGAGGCATACCGCAAACGTGATCCAAACTACAAAAGTACAACTCGTGATGTGCGGTTATTATTGGATACGCTGAAACAAGAAAAAGTAGATGCAGTATTGATCGACTTGCGATTTAACGGGGGTGGATCTCTACCAGAGGCGATCGACCTGACCGGTTTATTCATTGACAAAGGACCAGTCGTACAAGTACGTGATGTCCGCAATTCAATTGATGTTGAAGAGGATCGCAATGCAGGTGTATCATGGGATGGTCCATTAGGTGTTATGATCAATCGTTTTTCAGCTTCTGCTTCCGAAATTTTTGCAGGTGCTATACAGGATTATGGCCGTGGAGTCATCTTAGGTTCGCAATCATACGGTAAAGGTACCGTACAGTCTGCGGTCGATATGTCGCGCGTGATCAGCCCTACAAGTAAATTATTATTGAAAGCACAACAAGAGAAAGATCCGGACACCCCAAATGGAGCACCTGAATACGGTCAGATCAATATTACGTTAGGTAAATTTTACCGTGTAAATGGCAGCAGCACGCAACATAAAGGAGTAAGTCCTGATGTGACTTTTCCAACACAATATTCTGCAGAGAAATTTGGCGAAAGTTCGGAACCATCCGCTTTACCATGGGATCAAATTAAATCAAGTACCTATAAAAAAGTAGCCGATCTAACGCAGATCAATAAAAAATTGGAGCAAGAGCATGAAGCAAGAATGAAAAACTCAACCGAGTACAAGTTTTTACTGGAAGATATTGCTACGTTTGAAAAACGTGACGAAGAAACCAAAATACCATTGCAACTTGATAAATTTAAAAAAGAACGTGACGATAATCAAAAGAAAAATAGAGATCGTGTAAATGCATTATTGAAACAAAGAGGCTTACCGCTATGGGAAGAAGGAAAACCTCAACCTAAGATGGAGTTTGACTTTGTACAGGAGGAAAGTGCTAAAGTGATGACAGACTTCATCATACAAGAGAAGAAGTAAGAAATCGAATAAAGAAAAAGAAGGGGCTGATCAATACTGATCAGCCCCTTTCTTATATATTAAAGGTAGATTAAGGACTTATTTTCCGGCAGCGTACTTGAAATATTTGTTGATAGTGACTGGTAATTTACCTGTTGTCACATACTGCCCAAGTATTGCTTTGGCAACAGCTCTTTGCATAAACTCATCATTCTGATAAGCCACTAGTATGGTTTTACTCTTGTGTACACCTTTAAAACCATCGATCGCATATGGATTGGTAAAGAACGTCACAATCGATTTTTTAGCTAACTTTTTAACGAGATTTTCCACTTCCTTATTGACAGGCAATTGGGGACGAGGGCGCGAACGTGTATCATGAATTGCCAAAATGATTTGCTTATTTTTCTTAACTTCTTTGATGATCTTTTTCAATTCATCCTGACTTGTTTCATCGGTCACATAATACGTTGTCTCATCCGATAGAGCATCTGCCATAATCTGTTGAAAAGCAGCTGGAGATTTTAATCCAATATTAACAATTGCTGTTTTTTCTGATTTTTTAAATGCTCTTATTTTATCTGTTGATTTTAATACAGTAACCGAGGCTTCAGCCAACTGATCGATCAATTGCTTTGCAGAAGTTCTATTCAGATCACCATAAAGGTTGGTCGGATGGACAGCTTGATATTGATCTAAACCTAACCATAATTTAGAGGCAAGTACTTTTTTAACGCGTGCATCTACATCTGCTTGATTAATCCGACCTTCTTGAATAGCTTTTAGGATGAGATCAATAGCACGATTACTATTTTCAGATACTTCCAATAAATCATGTCCAGCTATTATAGCCATAACATCAGCTTCACCATTAGGGAAAAATTTCTTGACACCGTTCATGTCCATAGCATCTGTAACTGTAAGACCACGAAAACCTAATTCTTCACGCAATATACCGGTCACAATAGGTCTTGATATAGAAGAAGGAATATTAGGTGCTGGATCTAAACTCGGAATATTCATGTGCGCGACCATGATCGCAGGTGCGCCCGCTTTGATCAATTCTTTGAATGGAAACATTTCAAGAGCTTCTAATCGATCTTTGCTAAAAGTAAGCTGAGGCAAATCATGGTGCGAATCCACATCCGTATCGCCATGTCCAGGAAAATGCTTCAAGGACGAAATAATACCACCATTCATCATTCCATCCATATACGCTTTCGCTTTTCGGGTTACATTCTCTTTATTGTCACCAAAGGAACGAAAACCGATCACTGGATTTTTGGGATTATTATTAATATCCACTACCGGAGCAAAATTAAAATGCATACCTATGCGGTGAAAATCTTTTGCAACTTCTTGCCCCATTTGATAAATCAACTGATCATTTTGAACGGCTCCTAATGTCATTTGGTAAGGATAAGATAAGGTCGAATCCGGTAAACGCATCCCTAGCCCCCACTCCCCATCAAATGTAATCAATAACGGTACTTTAGAAAGTTTTTGATATTGGTTAAACATATCGACGTGACGAACGGGTCCTCCTTGAAAAACAACAAGACCTCCCAATTGCTCATTTTTAACCACCTGAGCAACAGAGTCTATGTAACGCTGCCCAAGATTGGTATGTGCACGTACCAAAAATAATTGTGCTATACGCTCTTTGGGAGTCAATGTATTAAATACAGAATCTACCCAACTGTGGGGTGAATTGATATACTTGACAAAGTCTTTTTTGTCCTGTGCTTGTGAAAAAGAGATAGATGATGTCAATGTGACGACAACTAGAGCTAGTTTTTTTAACATAATTAGTTTGTATAAAATAGAGTACTAAGAACGGACATTTTTTACACAATAAAAAACAGTTTGTGCAACAAATTTGATAAAACATGCACAAACTTGCAACGATCGTTCAAAAAAACAGATCAAAAATTACATCAAATCGTATTTTTCTTCGAGGAGAATAGCCAACTCCATGGCATGATCAAGTTCCCCATTAGCTTCTTTTTTCCAAAGGGTATCGATGACTATTAATAGGAGTTCCGTTTCTAAATCTGGGTTTTTATACCCCAGTTCTTTAAAAGCGCGTACAATAATGGCCTGAACAGGCTTCATGAACTGCTCATGTTGCTGTTTCGAAAAAGGATGATGAGAAAGGCGTTCCTGAAGTTTCCAAAAAATAGGTTCATCCGCAACCAATTTACTAGGGAGATTGATCATCTTACGCAAAAAATCTTTAGAATCAACATAAGTCATCATCCCTTTGTGATGAGTAAGCACTTTGCGATAACCAGCCTTAATCAGGTGCACCAATAGGGCATCTTTATTGCCAAAATGTTTAAAAATCAAGGCTTCAGACACACCAGCATTTTGAGCGATAGCTTTGGTAGAGGTATCTGCATATCCTTGCTCAGAAAATAAATTCAAAGCCTCACGAATAATTTTCTCTTTTCTACTCAATACACTATCTTTCATTTTACAATTCTTTTACTGCATACAAACTTAGATAAATTGTATTTTATATCCAATTTATCTAAGTTGAATATAAAAACATTTTAAACCACTATAAACGAGCAATTTATTTAAAAAAATAAGTTATAAATCTTTCCTAATCGACAGATAGCATATAACCGATACCTCTTATATTCGTAATCTTGATGCGGGCATCTTTATTTAGATATTTACGGATCCTACTGATAAAAACATCCAAACTTCTACCCGAAAAATATTTATCATAACTCCAATACGTTTTCATGATATCTTCTCTTGGTACGACTTGATTTCTATTTTCATATAAGCTTCGCAATAATTCACTTTCTCGGTAAGACAATTTAATCGCTTCTCCATGGTAACTCAATGTCTGCTTGAGACTGTCCAGCACATAATCGCCAATCATCAAATTTTGGCTAAACTGCATTTTTGGACTATTTTTCAATAACGATTGAATACGCACAACAAGCTCTTCGATGCGAAAAGGTTTTTTCACATAATCATTTGCTCCTAGATGAAAGCCTTTTACCACATCATCCGTTTGTACGCGAGCAGTTAGAAAAATAATCGGAATTTGACTATCGCGCTCTCGAATATGAGTCGCCAGTGTAAAACCGTCCATAACTGGCATCATCACATCAATCAACAAAATATCAGGCTTTTCCTTTTCGAATGATCGTAAAGCAGTCTGCCCTTCCTGACAATGTCTGACAGAAAAGCCATTCATTTCCAAACTATCTGTAACAATAAGAGCTAAACTAGGTTCATCTTCTACATATAAGATATCAATCATAATGCTATTATTTTGGTAATTTAATGATAAAGGTACTACCTTTATTTAAACTGCTTTTCACGGATATTTTTCCTCCATGTTGCACAATAACCTGACGCACATAGGCCAAGCCTATCCCAAACCCCTTTACCTGATGTAAATTTCCTTCGGGTACTCGAAAAAACATCTCGAAAATCTCTTTCTGATATTCTGGAGCGATGCCTTTACCCTGATCAGAAACTGTAAATTCAACATGATCAGCATATTCTTGCACGGCAATTTTAATATCGACAGGATCTCCAGAATATTTAACGGCATTCTCTAATAAATTATTAATGACATTTCTCAAGTGGGAGATATCGGCATTGATCGATAAAAACGGGATATCCAGATCCAAAGATATGAGCACTTGTTTATTGACATTAATTCCAAAAGTGTTTGCCGCATCTTTCAAAACTTGAATCAGATCCACTTGACTTTTATCCAATTTCAGCCCAGTATGTTCGTCTACATCTAACTGTAAAACACGATCAATCATATCAGAGAGGTGATCAAGCTCATTTCTGGAAATCGCCAAATAGCGGTCCATCTTTTCATGATCATGCCTTACGCCGTACAGTTGTATTGCCTCAATAGCGGTCATCACGGTAGAAACAGGTGTCTTTAATTCGTGTGTCATATTGTTAACAAATGCTTTTTGCATCTCTGCCAGTCTATTCTGCCGAAAGATGGTCTTAAAAAGATAGATAAAAGAACCTATAAAAATACTGACCAAAAGAATAGCAATACCCAATTGCCAGCCAAGATCAAACAGGAGATTTTTCCAAACGTGCTTAAATTTGACGATCAAAAATTTACTTTCGACCGCGTCGATCATGATGGGCCGTGTCCAAGATAATTTTTTGGCTCTATATTCCTTCCGAATAGCGAAAAGGCTATCACGCGGAAATAACTCAGTGGTAATTTCATAATCGGCACGCACCCCCTTCGCTTCAAGTGCCGAATGAAACTTTTCTTTTATCTCAGCAATCAAAGCATCAGAGATCTTAATTTGTGAAAATAAATAAGGAGCCATCAGTTCGCCGCCAGATTTACCATTGAGGTGCTTTTGCTTATAATCCTGGTGCATGTCAGCATCTCCGCGCAATGGACGACCTTTATAGCTAGAAACCAAATCTTTAAAAAGGGTATCAATTTCAGCATCCGTATATTTTGATCTCAGATTTTTGCGCAAAGTACCTAATGCCCCTCCTTGCTCCCTTTTGATATCGTTGCTATGCGCTTGATAGACATCTTGAACTACATTAAACATGCTTCTTTCCGCTGAAGAAAGAAAGAGCTCAAGGCGATTATTATAGCTTCCGTATAACCAGATCGCCAGAATGCTAATCATTCCGATACCGGTTAATACCGAAAGTGTTATCAATAATTTAAACTTATTTGCCATAATTAAAAACAAATTTAAATTACTAGATTTGCATTCGCCTTGGTAATTAACCATATTTAACAAAATATAACACTGATTAACAATGCGCATTGATTACATTTGCATTATTCAATTTTTAAGCATGATAAGAAACTTTAAGAGACGTAGTGTTCAATTTTTATTCTCAGCGTTATTACTGATAGGCATTTCAGCTTGTAATAAAGATATTTCGCTCTCTTTAGACAATTCAAGAGATGAATCTATGGGCATCGTTCCTGTTGATTCGATTCAAGTGAATGCATCTACTTATCAACTCGATGATGTACCCACATCAGGAACTGGAGTGATCCTCGTTGGAAAAAACAGCAATACAACTACGGGATCAGTTCGTTCAACTTCTTATATGCGTCTTGGAATTGGAAATATTACGACTGCTTCTATTCCAACTGCAGCGCAATACGACTCCATCACGTTTGTTTTAAAACCCAATAAATATTTTTACGGAGATACCACGAAAACGCAGACAATAGCTGTTCACGAAGTAAAAGAGCAAATTACGTTGAAAGAGATCAACTCGGGTTCTGATATCAATGAAAGACCTGTGTTTGTAAGTGGTGCAGCTATTTACAATAATCAAAAGTTTGCCTATAATCCTAATGCATTAGGAACCTTATCGTTCAGACCTTTTGTTAAAAGATTAGATTCATTAGCCGTTAGATTGGACGATAACTTAGGTAGTACTTTATTTTCCATGATAAAAGAAGGAAGATCAACAATTTCTTCAAATCAAAATTTTATTGATTATTTTAAAGGTATTGCAATTGTACCAGGAGAAAATAATACAGCCATTATCGGTTATAAAGATACGGTAAGCATGCAAATCCATTATAATTTTGTAAATGCGCAAGGTTTTAAAGTGAATGGCGTTGCTAAATTTAATTTAGCAGATAAGGCTTATCAATTTAATAATATCGAAGCAGACCGCACAGGAACAGCTTTCAGCGCTTTAAGTATCGCAAATCCAGAACTCACTAGTAGTGTGACAGATGGTGATGTCTTCTTGGAAGGTAGCACAGGAGCTGTGGTCAAAATAACTTTTCCGACACTTTTGGCTTTAGTTAATGATCCAACTGTAGCAATCAATAAGGCAGAACTCGTTATAGAGACAGAAAGTAAATACCATAACTCATTTTTTAACTCACCATCAAGTGTGATATTAATGGTGGCCAATGGATATGGCAATCCGATGAGTATAGTAAATTCACCATTTTCAACAACAGTACAACAAGCGACCTATATTGGAGCTAATGACTTTGGAGCAAATGCAAAATATACGTTCAATTTGATCGAATATCTAAATAATATTAAAAAAGACAGCTATTATAAATCTTCACTATTTTTGAGTTTACCGACAACAGGATTATTCTCAAATACAGATCGACTTATTGTGGCAAAAGATGCAAATAACAAACCAAAAATAAAATTAAACATCTTATATACTAAATTTTAACAGTTTATGAACAAGAAAAATTGGCTACTTATCATATTAGCGTGCGTCGTAACTTTCTCTACTTACTCTTGTAAATCGAAAGATAAAAATGATGCAGACGAAGTAGTAGAATGGACAAGAGCGTCTGCTTTCGATGGTGATGCAAGAAGTGGAGCAGTATCTTTCTTAGTTAACAATATTGCTTACGTAACTACAGGTCTTTCAAAAGAAGGACAAGTAGATGTTCGTAAAACAGATACTTGGGCCTACAGCCCATCTGCAGGAACTTGGTCTCAAAAGGCTGCGTTTCCAGGTGCACCGCGTAACAACGCTGTTGCTTTTGCTATTGGTGACAATGGTTATGTAGGTACAGGTTATGATGGATCTAATGCTTTATCTGACTTTTATAAGTATGATACTAAAAATAATACTTGGACGAAAATTGCAGATCTTCCTGCTGAAGCACGATTTGGTGCTGTTGCATTTTCAATTGGAGGATTTGGATACGTAGGTACAGGCTCTAGAAATAATACTGATAATAATGTAAAATCTTTCTACAAATATAATCCTACTACAAATGAATGGTCAGCTGTAGATAGCCCATTAGAATCGAACAGAAGATATGGTTTTGCTTTTGTCATCAATAACATTGCTTATGTAGGTGGTGGTGTTGATAATAGCTCATATCCTGAAGACTTCTTCAAATATGACGGTATTAAATGGACTAAATTAAATAATTTAAACCGCAATGACAACTCATACACATACAATCTAACACGTTCTAATACAGCTACTTTTGTATTAAACAATTTAGCTTATGTCGTAGGTGGTGTAAAACAAACGGTTATAAACACAATCTGGGAATATAACCCTACAACTGATGTTTGGAATGCTGACAATCAAGTATTCCAAGGTCAGGCTAGACAAGATGCTGTTGGATTCGGAATCGACAATGTTGGCTATGTAACTACAGGTCAAAACGGATCAAACAAATACTATGATACTTGGAAATTTGTTCCAGTAAAATAATTCACGTTTATTAAACGTAAAAAAGGGTTTGTATCATATGGTACAAACCCTTTTTTACTTACAAACTTTGGTAAACCGCAATCATGGTCTACTAGTATATACTCGTCATCATAAAAACTGGGAACGAAGCTATAAGTCGTCAAAAGATCAGCAACAGCTTGAGCAACGAGAAACCCAGGGCACCGTTCAGCATCCGATCGACTGGAAGATGAGAAAACAAAAAGGAGCTATAACAGGTGTTACAGCTCCTTTTCTTATATCCATTAAGAATTAAATTAATCCTTTTTCTATCAGTGTTTCTGCAATTTGAATGGTATTCGTAGCAGCACCTTTACGAAGATTATCCGCAACCACCCACATGTTTAATGTATTTGCCTGTGATTCGTCACGACGTATACGTCCGACAAAAACTTCGTCTTTTCCATGTGCATCCTTTGGCATTGGATATTGCAAATTAGATGGATCATCTACTACAATGACACCGCTTTGCGCGGATAAAGCTGCACGAACATCTGCTAGATCAAAATCATTTTCAAACTCAATGTTTAAAGATTCTGAGTGTCCTCCAATTACTGGAATACGCACTGTGGTTGCCGTTACTTTTATCGAATCATCTCCCATGATTTTGTTTGTTTCCAAAATCATCTTCATTTCTTCTTTGGTATATCCATTTTCTTGAAATACATCAATTTGAGGAATGACATTTAAATCGATCTCATATGCATATGCTTTCTCGCCATCCTTTATACCAGCACGCTCGTTCATCAATTGATCAACTGCTTTTACACCCGTACCGGTTACAGATTGGTATGTAGAAACAACAACACGTTTAATTTTATATTTATCATGAAGCGGCTTTAATGCAACGACCATCTGGATTGTAGAGCAATTAGGATTTGCAATAATTTTATCTTCGGCAGTTAAGACATGTGCATTCACTTCGGGAACGACTAATTTCTTAGTCGGATCCATACGCCAAGCAGATGAATTATCAATAACTGTTATTCCAGCAGCGGCAAATAATGGCGCATACTCAAGAGATGTACCACCTCCTGCCGAGAATAAAGCAACATCAGGTTTTAAAGCAATAGCTTCAGATGGTGTAACCACCTTATACTTCTTTCCCTTAAAATCAATTTCCTTACCCTTACTACGCTCTGAAGCTACTGGAATTAATTCTGAAACTGGGAAATTGCGCGCTGCTAACACTGTTAGCATCTCAGTACCTACAAGGCCTGTTGCGCCGACTACTGCGATTTTCATCTTGTTACTTTTTCTTTAATTTGTTATGAAATTTTTCTATAAATATTCTAAATAGAATATTGTTATTTCTCAAACTTACGAAATTCGAGCTAAATATTTGATGATTATTGCAAAAAAATAGGGAAATAGATATTAATATCAATAAGTTAAAACGATTTTAATAAAATATCTTAAAACAATGCGGTATTTAAAAGTCAAACTAGTAATCAACAAAGCTCCTTTAAGAGCGGATATATAGGCATCGCGCTCATCAAGAGGAGCAACACTTCAAAGAGCTTCTTAACGGATATCATCTTTTGACCCGGGGTAGTAATGGTATGAGAATTATGATCACAAATAAGAGGTCCAAAAAAAATTCATAAAAAATGCATCCAACACACTATTAAAGTTGTATAACAATAAGGTAAAATCGGAGATTTAAAAACGAAATAAATTGATTTGATAAATCTGGTCAAGTTTAATGAAAAAAAAGCAATCGATTGCTTTGTAATGTCAAGAAAGAAAATGAAAAAAATATCAATAAATTCGATTAAAAAAAGGTCCGGAAAACGGGTGTAAAACATCAAACAACAGCACAAGAACAGTTTGATAATAAATACTTTACCAAACAATTAGTATTGGAAAAAGAAGATTATAAGCTACTTTTGAAACATTGATTAGGATAATAAAAATACTATATTTGCATCGATGAAAGAAAGCATTATTATAATCGGTGCAAATGGCCAAATCGGAACTGAATTGGCTACAGCTTTAAGAGAAAAATTTGGTACTGAAAGTGTCGTTACTTCCGACATTAGGGAACCTCAAAATTTAAAGGACGGGGAAATTTTCGAGCCCCTAAATGTACTTGATAAAAGTGCGATAGAATCCTTATTTCAAAAATATAAACCCACACAAGTATATCTATTGGCCGCAATGCTATCGGCAACTGGTGAAATATATCCAAAAAAAGCTTGGGATCTCAATATGAACGGTCTTTTGAACGTGTTAGACCTAGCTGTTGAATATAAGATCGAAAAAATCTTTTGGCCAAGTTCAATCGCAGTATTCGGACCACATTCTCCGAAAACAGATACAGATCAATATTGTATCATGGATCCAAACACGATCTACGGTATTAGTAAATTGGCAGGCGAAAGACTTGTCGAATGGTATCAAGAGCACCGTGGATTGGATATCCGCAGTATTCGCTATCCAGGTATTATTTCATGGAAAGCGGAACCAGGAGGTGGAACGACCGATTATGCTGTACATATTTTTTATGATGCATTGAAGAAAGGTAGTTATGAATGTTTTCTATCGGAAGATACTGCTTTACCGATGCTGTATATGGATGACGCGATTCGTGGCACTTTGCAACTGATGGATGCTCCAAAGGAAAGTTTAACGATTCGTTCAAGTTACAATCTTACTGGAGTAAGTTTCACTCCAAAAGAACTTGCTGAAGAAATTAAAAAAATTCTTCCTAATTTTGCAATCACTTACTCGGAGAATGATCCTAGACAGGCGATTGCAGATTCATGGCCTGCTAGTATTGAAGATTCTCCAGCGAGAGCGGATTGGAATTGGAAGCCTGCTTTTGATTTAGCAAAGCTTACTGCCGATATGATTGAGAATCTTAAAACAAACAAACTATAACATGGGAAGAGCTTTCGAATTTAGAAAAGAACGTAAATTTAAACGCTGGGCCAAAATGGCCATCCAATTTACGCGTTTAGGTAAAGAAATTGCAATTTCGGTGAAGGAAGGTGGTCCTCACCCAGAGTCAAATTCTAGATTACGTACAGCGATAAACAATGCGAAAGCTGTAAATATGCCTAAAGATCGCGTAGAAGCGGCTATCAAAAGAGCTTCTGAAAAAGATTCTAAAGGCTATGAAGAATATGTATATGAGGGATACGGTCCACACGGTGTACCGATCTTAATTGAAACAGCAACTGACAATACCAATAGAACTGTTGCCAATATACGCAGCTACTTCACCAAAGCTGGTGGCACCTTGGGTAAAACTGGATCTTTGGATTTTATTTTTAACCGTAAATCTTTGTTCAGATTCCCCGCAACTGAGGATGTGGATATTGAAGAGCTGGAGCTAGAACTTATCGATGGTGGTCTTGAAGAATTATATCTAGAGGCCGATGAGGAAGGAAATGATGTTGTAGTTGTTCAAACTTCATTTGAAGATTTTGGAAATATGCAACGCTTATTGGAAGAAAAAGGTATTGCGGTTTCTTCTGCCAAGTTAGAACGCATCGCTTTATCACACACTGATATTTCGGAAGAAGATGCGGCTGATGTGTTAAAATTGATAGACAAAATCGAAGAGGATGATGATGTTCAAGCGGTCTACCACAACATGGCATAAGTACAAACTTATTATAATACAAAGAAGAGCGTAAAGCTCTTTTTTTATGCCAAAAATTTAGCTTTAATCCTTTTGAGGCTATTAAAGATTAATAAAATACTATACATTTGTAGTAGACTAAATGTTTTCAGGATGACTTTTGAAGAATTTTTCGCTAAAAAAAAGATTGACTTAGCTGCTTTACAAAAAGCAGATCAATCACTATATGAAGAATTTAAAAAACATTATGTTGCTATGGGGGCCAAAAGTTTTGATCATACCAAGAAATTTTGGTTTAATAGGCTCCGTAAAAGTTATCATCTAGCAGAAACGATTGTCGAAAAAAAAGAAGTGCAACCAGCTAGTGAGAAAGAACAGCAGTCTGTGAAAGCAGAAGCCAGTCCTGCAACTACTACAGCTACAGGCTTTAAACCTCGTTTTAAAGCTCCCGTAACAGCAAAGGATAGCATACCTCAAGAACTTGAAAATCCAGAACGTACTCTTGAAAAAGCTAATGAATCGACAACCACTAAAGAGGACATAGCTAAACCTGCTGGATTTAAGCCCCGTTTTAAAGCTGGGGTGACCAAACCGGCCACAACAGCACAGGATACAACACCTGTTGGTCAACAGGCCGAAGCACAAGCTGATCCTACTGATGCATCCAATACCGCAGCACAAGCAACAGCAGCTGATCTTTCGACAGAACCAAGCAGCAAACCTGCCGGATTTAAGCCTCGTTTTAAAGCTGGAGTAACGAAACCGGCGACAGCAGCACTGGAAACAACACCTGTTGGTCAACAGGCCGAAGCACAACCTGATCCTACTGCTGCATCCAATAATGCAGCACAAGCAACAGCAGCTAATCTTCCGACAGAACCAAGCAGCAAACCTGCCGGATTTAAGCCCCGTTTTAAAGCTGGGGTGACCAAACCGGCCACAGCAGCACAGGATACAACACTTGTTGGTCAACAGGCCGAAGCACAACCTGATCCTACTGCTGCATCCAATAATGCAGCACAAGCAACAGCAGCTGATCTTCCGACAGAACCAAGCAGCAAACCTGCCGGATTTAAGCCCCGTTTTAAAGTTGGAGTAACGAAACCGGCGACAGCAGCACAGGATATAACACCTGTTGGTCAACAGGCCGAAGCACAAGCTGATCCAACTGCTGTATCCAATACCGCAGCACAAGCAACAGCAGCTGATCTTCCGACAGAACCAAGCAGCAAACCTGCTGGATTTAGGCCTCGCTTTAAAGCTGGAGTAACGAAACCGGCGACAGTAGCACAGGATACAACACCTGTTGGTCAACAGGCCGAAGCACAACCTGATCCAACTGATGCATCCAATACCGCAGCACAAGAAACAGCAGCTGATCTTCCGACAGAACCAAGCAGCAAACCTGCTGGATTTAGGCCTCGTTTTAAAGCTGGAGTAACCAAACCGGCGACAGCAGCACAGGATACAACATCTGTTGGTCAACAGGCCGAAGCACAACCTGATCCAACTGATGCATCCAATACCGCAGCACAAGAAACAGCAGCTGATCTTCCGACAGAACCAAGCAGCAAACCTGCCGGATTTAAGCCTCGTTTTAAAGCTGGGGTGACGAAATTAAAAAATAAGGATACGGATTAAAAAAACATTTATTTTTTATACCTTCATTTAATTACATTTGTATATAAATAATTTCGACTATATAAACTATCTGTCATGTTAAAAGAGGAAAGACAAGCTTTCATTATACACCAAATCAATTTACATAATAAAGTATTATCGTCAGACTTAAGCATTCAGCTCAATGTTTCTGAAGATACAATCCGTCGTGATTTAAATGAATTGGCAGAAAATGGAAAAGTACTAAAGGTATATGGAGGTGCATTATCAAAGTCTTTTCAATTTCCATTTCAAGATGGAAATGTATATGCAAAAGAAGCTAAAAAAGAAATTGCAAGAAAAGCCATTTCTCTACTTCAAAATGGAATGACAATTCTTGCTGGGGGTGGAACAACTATGATCGAGTTGGCTCGACTTGTTCCAGATAGTCTTCAATGTACTATTTTCACCATCAGCCCCTTAGTGGCCTTAGAGCTAGCAGAAAAGCCAAATTTAGAGGTTATTTTAATTGGTGGCAAATTATCCAGAAATACGAATATTGTATCAGGATCCCAAGTAACAAACGAATTGTCTGATATTAAAGTTGACATTTGTTTATTAGGAACAAATAGCCTTTCCACGCAGGATGGCGTAACAGATTCGGATTGGGAAGTTGTACAGATCAAAAAAGCAATGATTAAATGTTCCAGTAAATTAGTGATCCTCAGTATTGCAGAAAAATTGAACTCGGTTCAAAAGATGAAAGTGGTACCCCTTCATGATGTCAATTATCTTGTCACAGATCTAGATCCAGAACATCCTAGTCTATCTGAATTCAAGAGTGCTATTAATGTACTCTAATCATTTACGACTATATTCTCCTGCAAACCTCTAAAAAAAATCAGTAGGTTTGCATCATAATGAAAATACCAGCATTACCAGGATTTAATCCAGAAGCATTCGAAAAATATTTCAAAAACACAGGTTGGCTGTTGTTAGCCCGTGTTGGATCTCTTTTTGTCAAAATGTTGGTGACCTCATTTGCCTTGCCCTCCTATCTTGGAAGTGCAAACTTTGGTACTTACAATTATCCTCTGGTCTTATTGGCCTTTTTTACTGGAATCGCCACCATGGGTACCGATGGATTGATCACGAGGCAACTATTACAGCATCCAGAAAGAGAAGATGTACTCTTGGGCTCTGCCCTACGCATTCGGATCATAACTGGTTTTTTAGTTTTGCCACTTGTTTACCTCACCTATTTCCTCATCGCTCATTTTGCACCAGAAGCTCCTGCGGCCTCTTTCAAACAGGTTGCACTTGTATCATTAATCTGTATTATTCAAGCCGTACAGATCATCGATAGCTTTTTTCAGGCACAGGTAAAGGGAAAAATGATTATGATGGTACAAGTTGGAGGTAATGTACTTTCTGCTGCAATAAAATTGATACTCATCCTCGTAAAAGCTCCTTTAGATGCTTTCATCTGGACACTAGTTTTTGATGTCATTATTTTACAGATTGGCTATCTAGCGCTTTACCGTAAACTTGGTCATCGTATTTCATCCTGGAAATATGATAAAGCGACTGCTAGAGAGCTGATCAAACTAGGTTGGCCACTAGCATTTTCGTCCTTGTTTATCACCTTTTATATGAAGATAGATCAACTCATGATCGACGCTCTATTGGGAAAATCGGCATTAGGGGTTTATTCTATTGTAGTAAGTCTCAGTGAAAGTTGGTATTTCATGCCTGTAGCAATTTCTACATCCTTATTTCCTGCTATTATGAACGCCAGGAAAGGAAGCCCTGAATTATACCAGAAAAGATTGGGTAACTTATACGAGCTCATGGTATTTATCAGTTTATCAGTTGCTTTGGTAGTTACATTACTTGCACCTTTTCTTTTTAAATATTATTATGCTCCAGAGTATGGAGAAGGATTACATACGCTCCAAGTGCATATTTGGGCAGGTGTATTTACATTCTTAGGCACAGCGAGCGCACAGTTTCTCATTGCTGAAGGGCTTACCAAAATCACCCTCTACCGCACGGCATTCGGAGCGCTTATCAATGTTGTATTGAACTACTTCTTAATTCCTAAATTTGGAATTATTGGCGCGGCTTATGCTACTTTAATCGCTTATTTTGCTTCTACTTTTTTCTTACTATTCATTAAGAGAACTCGGCCAAATGCGATTCTGATGATCAGATCACTTTTTTTACTGGGATTATTATCTACTGTAAAAGATAAATTTTTAAAAATAAATCGTTAAGTTTATTTCTACTATAAACTTAAAAATATGGAAAAAACAGGTAGTTATCGATCCTTACTGAATAGCAAACTCATAAAAGGCCTGCTCTCTTTGGCTTTTAAAGGATATTTCGTAGAAACAGGCTGGACAAACTCCTATTTAAAAAAAGAATCATTAGATCCCAACGGTAATCCTATTCCTTGGTTAACCTATTCTTTCTTAGACTTTATCGATGGTAGATTAAATAAAGAATTATTACTTTTTGAATATGGTGCAGGTAATTCCACCTTATTTTATGCAAAGCATGTCAAAAATGTGACCGCTGTCGAACATGATGAAAATTGGTTTGAACGTATTAAAAATCAAATGCCTGCAAATGTAACAATAAAAAATATTGACTTAGAGGCAGATGATTATGTGCATGCAATCCTACAACAAGATCAGCTTTTTGACATCGTTATTGTTGATGGCAGGAAACGAATATCTTGTTGCAGAAACGCTATTAAGAGATTAAATGATACCGGTGTCCTCATATTAGACGATGCGGAAAGAAAACACTATCAGCCCGCTATAGACTATCTGCTACAACAAGGATTTAAACACATCCCCTTCTCAGGAATTGCAATAGGTGCAATCCATAGAAAGGTAACCTCTCTATTTTATAAAGAAAATAACTGCTTAGGAATATAAGAATGTCAACAGCACCTATTATCTTATTTGTATACAATCGACCGGATCACACATTACGTACCTTAGAGGCTCTAGAGAAGAATGATTTAGCTTCTTCTTCCGAACTGTTTATCTATTCGGATGCTCCAAAGAATGAAAAATCAAAACCTGCCGTAGATCAGGTGAGGGAGATCATCAATAGCGATTGGAAGTTTAAAAAAATACACCTCATTTTCCGCGATACAAATTGCGGGCTGGCAGCCAATGTAATTGATGGCGTCTCCAAGATTGTCAAGCAGTATGGTCGGATTATCGTTCTAGAGGATGATCTCACCACTTCCCCATTCGCGCTCAGCTATTTTAACGATGCTCTGGATCGTTATCAGGATGAAGAGCGTGTGATGCAAATATCAGGATACGGCTACCCCTTGAAAGATTTAGAGAATCTACCTGAAACATTTTTCTTCAGGGTGGCAAATAGTTGGGGATGGGCCACATGGGATCGTGCTTGGAAACATTTCAACGCCGATATTCATCAGTTGACCGATGACTTTACGATAGAACAAATTCATCAATTCAGTATAGAAGGAAAGGAGAATTTCTGGAAACAGGTGCAGGAATTTAAAGCGGGAAAGATTAATTCTTGGGCAATCCGCTGGTATGCCTCTGTTTTTAAAAAGAATGGTTTGGTACTCTATCCCAGAAATTCATTAACCCAAAATATTGGCAATGATGGTTCTGGTACACATACCGCAGCCGAGAATACCTACAGGGTGGTACTTGCTGATAAAAAAATAACGGAATTTCCACTAGAAATAAAAGAGCATACACAAGCTTATGAATCAATTAAGTATTTTTATGCCCATAGAAAAGGTTCACTCTTGCAAAGAGGAATCCGTTTTGCCAAAAAGAAAATCAACGAACTAAAAAAATAGTATGTATAACAATCCTACGTTTTCCATCATTACAGTCGTTTATAACAATGTACGGGATATCGAACATACCATCAAATCCGTTGTTAACCAAACGTATAAACATCTCGAATACATTGTCATTGATGGCGTCTCTACCGATGGTACCTTGGATGTGATCGAAAAATACAAATCAAATATCGCTATTCTTGTGTCCGAAAAAGATAAAGGAATTTATGATGCGATGAATAAGGGTCTAGCACGTGCAACTGGGGATTATGTTCTTTTTTTAAATTCGGGGGACGAACTGTACAGCAAAGAAACATTGGCTAATATCGCTGAAGTAAGTGAAGGTGCTGATATCTTATACGGTGAAACCTTTTTGATAAACGATCAACGTGAAATCATTGGTGAACGTAGACATCAAGTTCCTGCACATTTTAATTGGAAAAGTTTTCGTTACGGCATGAACATCTGTCATCAAGCAATTTATGTCAAGCGTACCATTGCCGAACCCTATGATCTCCGGTATACCTTATGTGCAGATATTGATTGGGTAATAAAAGCTGCTAAGAAAGCTAATATATGTGTTAATGCCAATCAGCATGTCGCTCGCTATCTGGTCGGAGGCATGTCCAAACAAAGGCATCGAGAATCTTTAAAGGAACGTTTTGAAATCTTTCAAAAATATTATGGTACGATTCCCAATCTATTTAATCACCTTGTCATTGCTTTCAAAATGATTGTATATCGTATCAAAAATGGTAATCCCGCAGACTAATGATGAATCCTGAAATATTAACAGAACTCGTAACAGTAAAAATGCCTTTTGGAAAATACCAAGGCTATACGTTATGTAATCTTCCCGAACCTTATCTAGTGTGGTTTCACCAAAAGGGTTTTCCAGCAGGAAAGTTGGGAATTCAATTGGGCACTCTTTATGAGATAAAATTAAATGGATTGGAATATCTATTGGACCCTTTGAAGAAAAGGTAACGAATATCATTTATTTCAATCATATTTTTTTATTTTATCATGGTATTTGTTCTTCATGGACTGATGAGAAAATGTTAAAAATTGCATAATTTCCAATTTTTAACTAAGTTTGCGCTATAATTCATTTGCATTAAACGCCGTTTGCAGCGGTATCAATGAAAACTATGGCACACTATCAAACATTACTGTACTATTGCTACAGTCCCATTGCTGACGCAGAAAAATTTGCGGCGGATCACTTAGAATTTTGTAAATCATTAAACCTAGTTGGACGTATTATTGTTGCTGACGAAGGTCTAAATGGTACGGTTTCGGGCTCACCTGAGTCTTGTCAAGCCTACATGGATGCTATCTATGCCGATGGTAGATTTAATCATACCGAATTCAAGATTGATGATGTAACAGAACCGTCTTTTATCAAGATGCACTGCCGTTACAAAACTGAAATTGTACACTCGGGTTTACGTGATCCAAAAATAATCGATCCAACACTGAAAACAGGGATTCATCTTGAACCGAAAGACTTCATGGAAATGAAAGATCGTGATGATGTTGTTGTGCTCGATGTTCGCTCGAATTACGAACACAATGTGGGTCGCTTTAAAAATGCGGTGACATTGGATATTGAAAATTTCAGAGAATTTCCAGAAAAAGTAAAAGAACTGGAACAATACAAAGGAAAAAAAATCTTAACCTATTGTACTGGTGGTATAAAATGTGAAAAAGCTTCAGCGCTATTATTAGCCGAGGGTTTTGAAGATGTTTACCAACTACATGGCGGAATTATCAAATATGGTAAAGAAGCGGGTGGTAAAGATTTTGATGGGAAGTGCTATGTATTTGATAATAGAGTGACCGTTGATGTTAACTCGATAAATCCAGTGGTTGTATCTACTTGCAAAAATTGCGGTAAACAAACTCCCAAGATGATCAATTGTGCTAGTCCAAGTTGTAATGAGCACTTTACACAATGCGACGAATGCGGAGAAAAACTAGAAGGCTGTTGTTCAACAGCTTGTCAAGAAGATCCACTAAAGCGTCCGTATGATGGTACAGGTTATTATGTGAAAATACCTCAACCTGTTAATATCGAAAAAATAAGCAAAAGAAAACATAAAAACTTTCCACCTAAAGTTAGTTTAGAAAATTCCTTATAAATAACAAAAGGCTTGAACAGATTGTTCAAGCCTTTTGTTATTTAATATTCTATAATCAGCTATTGCTCCACCAGTTTTGTCGCTTTTTCATGCTCTATTTCCGTAATGGTCGAGGTCTTGCTCATCTCTACATTATTTTGATTACGAGCTACTGTCCAGCGTCCTAATGTTAGATTATATTCACCTCCCAAACTTACGAAATAACCCACATCTGCCGTATTGTACTTTAGAAATAATTGATTTGTTCCTTGTTTGAAGAAGGGTTGAGATTCCATCGTTAAAGGATTGATGACATCATAAAAATCATTATTTGTAATACGATAACCTTTATTTCCTTCCCAAAGGGCTCCTCCACCAGAATTATATAGCACATCGACGGGCTTGGAATCTTTTGTCACGGTGGTTCCTTTGAAAACAGCAATGCCAAAGGCATTGCCACTGTTGGCTAACAATCCTGAAGTTTTATTTCCAAAATCAAATCCATTATTTTCATTGTAATCATAATTTAACACCCAATTGGAAGTTTCCAAACTTGTGGAAGCGCTTCCATTGATCATCTGATATTTTCCCCCGACATAAAAGAACGTACCTTTACGAGCGATACCTGTTGTTAAATTAAACTTGTACGTTCTCATACCTCCAGTTGCCCACCCATTCGCTGGTGCACCCGTAGGCGTTGAAGCATTGGCATTATTGCTCACAACTACGGCATAAGGTGTTTTCGAGAAATCGATATCTTCTGTAGCCATGAATTGCATATATTCATAGTTAGTATCTGAACCTTTAACATCACTAGCAAAACCTGTGATCACAATGGATGCGAGTTCAATTTCAGAACTTAGCATCAAAATATCTTCTTTTGCGCGACATCTCAGATAAGGAGTACGTAGACCTGCACCATCTTCCTGACTAAAAACAATCCCATAATAATTCCCGAGAATATATGGTGATTGTTGGGAAAATTCAGCCTTTTCATTGGTTACTAACTTTATGTTTGCAAAACCGTCATTCAAGACTTTAGTTCCAGATAGTACATCTCCAGCTTTCGGAATTGGATTAAACCCTCCCTTTAAAATAATAACCAAAGTACTTTCATAGGCCTCGGGATTTTCCAATATGGCCTTTGAGGTCACCACATTGTTTTTAATCGGTCGTCCAGAAGCGACCTTTAAAATTTGATTTTCTCTGATATTTTTAAGTTTCAATAGACCATCCTCCCTCAAAAGTTGACTGCCTATAATATCAATAATGACCGAATCTCCAGGTTGATAATTCATTGCAGCATCGCCAAGATCGATTGAAATCCCACGCAACTTCCCTAAACGTCTTGTATCTTGTACGACTAATAATCCATCAGGCAGATTGCCGCCTTTATGATCGGATACGACTAGTGCTGCTAACTTACTGGAACCACCTAGTTTTTCTGCATCTAGTGTTACTACTTCTCCTTTAAATAGAGCCCGAAGATCAAAGATACCAATGTATGAACTAATTGTTGCTCCTGGATAATTGGTGTCTTGACATGATGTCATGGCCACCAGAACCACCATCACTTTAATAATATTAAATAATATTTTTTTCATCTTAATTTCTATTGAATCAGCTATTCAGGTTTTTGCCACCAGACTTTGGTATTAATCAGATCAGCTCCTTGATTAGCAACCGCTTCTTTATAGCTATTCGGATTTGAGGACTGTACGATAACTGGATACACCATTCTTGCTGGCATTTCACCATTATTTTTCAAACCTGGACCTTTTGGTAAAATTGGATAACCGGTTCTGCGATGTTCAAACCATTGCTGCATATCCACCATAAAAAGTGCATAATATTTCTGCAAATGCAGACTTTGCATTTTTTGGGCGACAGTTTTACTATCGTCCCACTGTATGTCCGCATTCGTTAGGTAATCTTGCACCGGAAGTGCCCAATTGGGAATCCACAGCTTAATGTTGTTTTCTACTCCACTCTTATAGTGAATTTCGGCAGATCCGGAAATCCAACCTCTGATGATTGCTTCTGCTTTGATAAACTCGACTTCGGCATAATTCATCAACATACCAGTCAATGGTTCGGTTTGTAAACTATTCACCCCCGCATTTTGATCGTAGGAATAGAAATAACTCAACTTTGTGTAATCTTCTGCGTTTCCAGCAGCATAGCCGCTCTCTACGCCAATATAGTTTCCAGATACAGGTGCAATACCCAATCTGTTGACACCACTAATCCCATATTCCGGAATGTTGAGACGTGGATCGTTCCAATCTCGTAGATGATCAATAAAGAAAGATGCAAGAGAAGTAGCACGGAAATCCTGTGCCCTAGTTCCCATAAATGGTGATACATAAGCTCCTTGCCCAGTCCATCTTAAAACGGCAACATCAGCATTACTGCTCATGATCGGATACTCATTTGGATTATCTTCTAGAATCTCTTTTATCTTATTAATTGCATTGGGACCGACCTCTGTTTTGTGTGCAATACGAAGCAATAACCGCAGGTACATGGAATTTGAAAATTTGCGCCATTTCAGAACATCTCCTGAAAAAATGGGATCACTAGATGCTTCAAGAGCATCACCTGCTTTGAATAATTGATTTGCCTCTTCAAATTTTTCAAACATACCCGTGTAGATATCCCGTTGTTTATCAAACTGTGGTTCCAAAATAAGGGAATCTCTCCCGATTAATGCCTTTGAATACGGGACATCACCGTAGGTATCTGTCAATATGGAGAATAACCAAGATTGACCAAGTAGTGCAACTCCTTGATAGGATCTATTAAGACCTATTCCTTCTGAGGCTGCCAGATACATGTCGTTAAAGTTCATAAGCTGCTTGTAATGTTGATCCCACAGATAGCTTGACCAACTTGGTCTAAAGTCATAACGAAACACTTTACCATCTCCTTCACCAATAGAAACCGTTACTTGCATCAATTCATTGGTAAAACTTCTATTTCGACTCATATTGGCTGTGATTGCATTTAAAAATGCATTGGCCATAAATTGCGAAGGGTAAGCATGTGTTGTTTTTACAGGATCTGTATTTAAGTCTATGAAACCCTTATCACAGGCCTGAAGACTGATCGATAATGCCAAGAAAGCAAAAGATATTTTTTTTATCGTATTATTCATTGTATTTCAGCTTAAAAACCCAAGACTAAATTAAACCCTATTGTGCGTGTTGAAGGAAATTGAGCGATTTCAAAACCTTTCACAATATCTCCACCATCTAATGTTCCAAACTCAGGATCAAAGGCTGGCCATTTAGACCAAATAAATAGGTTTCTTCCATAAAGACCGATTGTCGCCCTATCTAGACCCCATCGTTTTAAAACATCTTTTTTGAAAGAATAATCTAATCTTGCTTCTCGAAATTTGATAAAATCGGTTGGGAATGTACTTCCTTCGGCATTGTCTTGACCATAATGTGAACGATAATATTCGTCAATATTGGTTGCTACTACATCATTTTTGCGATATGTACCATCACCATTGGAAACAACTCCATTTCCAATAATACCATTATAACGACCTGGAAGTGTATTTTTTGTTTTTCCTTGTTCAGCGAGTTTATAATGTGTCAAAGAATGACCAACTGCTCCCCACTGCGTGTCGAATAAGACATTTAATCTAAAATTTTTGTAACTAAATGTATTTCCTAAGCTTAATTTACCTGTAGGAATTGTGTTACCTAAATAGACAACTTGCTCTGTTAATAACGCTACACCTGTTTTTTCATCGTATATCACCTGGCCATCTGGAGCACGTTGATATCCTATACCGTACATATCACCCATACTTCCCCCTTGTAAGCCTACAATTTGACCACTTCCGACTGAGCGATACTGAAGCACAATCGAAGAGTCGGGAATGGACATAATTTTATTGGTATTAGCACTATAGGTGATACTCGATGACCAATTAAATCCGTGTTTATTGACTAACTGATTGGTATTGACAGCGATTTCCAATCCTCTATTACGAACTTCTCCCATATTCATCAGGTATCTGGAGTAACCTGATGATGGATCTATTGTACGGTAAAGATGTTGTTTACTTGTATTCCCCTGATAAACTGCGACATCAATATTTAAACGATTCTTAAACATGCGAACATCTGTTCCAAATTCTATTGATCGTGTTGAAAGCGGTTCGATATACGGATTGACGAGTGTAGATGGGTTCTGCAAGGAGCCTCCAATCAGTGGGTTACCACCGACATATCCAAATTGTGTCATATAGGGAGCATCAACACCCGACCCTACCCAAGCAACAGAGGCACGCAATTTTGCGAAATTAATAGTTTTGGGTAATGAAAATACTTCTGATAGTACCAAACTACTATTGAAAGAATTATAGAAGAACCCAACATTTTTATCAGGAACGATGGATGTTGCTAAGGTACTTGACCAGTCCATACGCCCCGTTGCATCAAAAAATAAATAATCTTTGAACCCTGCGGTAATTAAACCATAAAAACTATTAATTTCAAAATTTCTAATATCCTGAACACTTTTGATACCGTACTTATTATTGGTATGGTTATATACTCCTGGAAAAGTCAAGCCATCCGAGGCCAGGGATGTCATTCGGTAATTATTACGCAGTGTACCACCACCTCCTGTAGCAGTTATTTGCCAATCTTCATGTATTTTTTTATCATATTTCAATAAGAAATCGAGATTGGTTTCTTTAGAAAAGATTTCTTGTGTACGATAACTTCCTTCGGCCAATTTAGAACCAGCATCATAAGGTCTTAACTGTCCTCGGTCTTCACTGGAAAAATCTATAGATGCTCTGATCTGTGCACTAAATTCTTTTGAAAACTGATAAGAGGCTTGTGCATTTCCGGTAAATGTATTACGGTTATTACGGTTGATAAATTCATAAGAGATCGCATACGGATTTTCAGGGTAACTGCTGAATGGATACATGATTTTCCGGTCCTCTTTGCCTTTTACCCAATAATCTTGTAACCAGTTCACATCCGCACTAGGTTGCCAAAAGATATACCAATACATCAACGATTGATTACCATAACCTGCTCCAGGAAGATTATCACTATGACGGTTATTATAACTGACCTTAGAAGTGATACTCAATTTATCACTAACTCTCGAATTGATCGATAAAGCGACGGTATTGCGATCATAACCTGTATTGGGAACAATCCATGTATTACGAACATTCGTTGCAGAGAAACGTGCATTGGTTTTTTCTGTTCCACCATCGATCGAAATGGTATTCATATACGTTTTGCCAACGTCAAAAAAACTATTGATATTTTTATAAGGTTTCCAAAGTGTCCGCTCTGTTCCTACTGCTTGAAGATTGGGATCATACTGAAAAAAGTACTGACCATCAAACTTAGGACCATAAGCAGAACTAGTACCGCTTGTACTCCCTCCATCAATCGAAGTTCCATATGAGTAATAATCTGAGCCTCCTGTACCCTGGCCATACTCATATTGCAGATCTGGCCAACGATTGACGCTTTCAAATGAAGTATTTGAATTTAATGTTATCCCTAATGACTTTCCATTTCTTTTAGCACCTGATTTAGTCGTGATGATCACTGCACCATTGGCTGCTTTTTGTCCATAAAGAGCTGCTGCTCCCGGTCCCTTTAATACCGAAACACTTTCGATATCTTCCGGATTTAAGTCATCCATCCCTGAACCATAATCTGCGGGCATATTATCACCTCCAGTGCCATAAATAGCATCCGAAACATTACCTGATCGTCTGCCTGACCCACTATTGATAATTACACCATCAACAACAATCAATGCTTGGTTTTCTCCAGTTAGATTATTCTCTCCACGTAAGATAATCTTAGTTGATCCAACTGGTCCTGCTCCTGAACGCATCAGATTGAGTCCAGCAACTTTACCAGAGAGCGCATCCATCCAGTTACTCGAAACGGCATTGGTAAGCTCCTCACCTTTTACAGTACTAACTGAATAACCGAGAGACTTTTCTTCACGCTTGATACCTAATGCCGTGACAACCACTTCTTCTAATGCGCGCTCGGTGGTGTGTAATTTGATCTCAATATGGGAAGATGGTTTAATCACATGTTCCTCATGACTCCGGTGCCCCAATGACTTAAAAGTCAAAACAGTTCCCTTAGTAACATGCAATGAAAATGCCCCATCTTTATCCGTCTTTCCAATGCTCTTATTGCCATTTAGAATAGAAACATCAACAAGTGGTCGCCCATTTCCATCCACTACTTTTCCTTGAAAGGAAACACTTTCTTGTTCCAAAATTGTTGGTAATACTTGAGTGTTGAACGCGAGATCTGACGCAAAAAGAGAATGAGAACTGCATTTGAGTATACTACATACAAGCAGTGCCTTTTTTAAATGTGATAGGTAATAATGATTCATGCAAAATTGTTTTGTCAACGGGTTTTACTTCCGCACAAAAATGCAATCACTATATTAAGATAGCCCTAGTTTTATGTTAACATTATTTTACTAAATGATGGGCTATATAAAGATGATGTTAATTAAAATGCACAAAAAAAGGAGTAAACTTAAAATTTACTCCTCTTATATCATAATCTTTATGAATTAAATCTGATCAAAAGACCATTTTACATAATTGATGTTCTTATCGACGGCCAAATATTTTTTTTCATAATATGTCTTAATCGATAATACTTCATTGACTAAATCAGAATGATATAAATCAGCAGTTTGTGCGTGTTTATGGAATCCCAAAATTTCAATCTGTTCCAAAGTATAATTGTAGAATCCATCATTGTCCGTTTTAAGATTCATCAATCCACCTTCTTTTAATACAAACTTATAACGACCTAAGAAGGTGGGGTTTGTTAAACGTTTTTTCTCACGGCTTTCTTGTGGTTGCGGGTCTGGAAATGTAATCCAAATTTCAGAAATCTCATTTTCATCAAAGTGATCCAATATAGTCTCGATCTGAATCCGGAGAAAACCAACATTATGAATCCCTTCTTCAATAGCTGTTTTAGCACCTCTCCAGATACGATTTCCTTTATAGTCCACACCAATAAAGTTTTTCTCGGGAAAAAGCTTTGCCAGATTGACCGTATATTCACCCTTTCCACAAGCCAATTCTACAACGATTGGATGATCATTTTTAAAGTGCGATTTTGCCCACTGACCTTTAAGTGCTTTACCTGCATCCAGTTCTACCACATTGTCAAAAGTACCAATCTCCGCAAATTTTCTAAGTTTGTCTTTACCCATTACAATAAAATATCCTGCAAAAATAACCTTATTATTGCACTAATCAATAGTTTATGTGGTAATTTTAGTTGATACCCGTATTACTGACTTCAATCGATGTGATTGGTATTTTCAAGCATTGGTAACTTTTAACAAAAATGACAAGTTGTACTTGAATAGAAATTGCGATCATCTATTGATTGATCTGGCGTTACTCTACTAACCAGATCAAAATCATCGAATGTAAATAGATTCAATTTTAAGAATAAAAGGCCAAAATGATCTCAAGTTAAGAAAAACATATAGTCTAATAGGTTTCACTATAAGATGGAATACCATATTCATTGACCTGATCTTCAATGACAGGAGGATTCTGAATGGTACCTTTTCTTTTCTTATTTTTTTTAGGTTTGATAAAATTGGTAACTTTTCCTATAATACCAGAAATACTATCCTGATTGACTTGACCAAGAGCTTTTTCTGAAGCTAATAACAACAGTGCTTTTTTCAAAACACCAGCTTTTTTAAAGAAAAATCGATTCATGACAAAAGGAACACCAATGCGCAATACTTTGGTTAACCAATCAGAATCTGTACCTCCACTATTTTTAGCTGGAGAGAAAAGTCCCGTAATCAAATTTAATCCCGGAACATTTGCTTTCACGACATTAAAAATACGCATGGGAGTTTCAATTTTATGATTTAACAAGGTCATCTGCGACTTCAAATACGCTTCTTGTTCACTTTTTAAAACTTTAAGACGAGTGATTTCCGCCTTAAGCTCTGCGAGGTTATGAATTTTGCTTTGTTTCGTCATCTTCTACATTTTCTTGTTTCACACTATTTTCTTCTTCCTCTAATTCATCTGTCCATTTGGCAGAAAATCGACGAATTGACAAATCCATAAATCTAGACTCCAACGTCGGCTCAAATACCCGAATCAAAACGAGTATAAGCAAAAATATAACTGCCGTAGCTAAAAAACCTAAAGAATTGCTTCCTAATACTTCTCCTAAATAAAATCCCAAAGCAAGACATAGAAAAAATACAATAAATAAACTTAAAATTATTTTTGCACCATCAACAATCAAACTTGCAATTAAACGAGAAGATCGCTCCACTGTCTTTAGCCGAATTAAATTTAATTGCGAATCTAAATATTCCTTTGTCTTTTGGAATGTACCACTTAGCGAGAATTTTTCTTCTTCCATTTATTTCTATTTTAAGAACCAGAGGCTAGGCCTCTGATTATAGTATTGATAATAATTTCTTTAGGTAAAAAATTACTGCGATCTAAGCATGTTCTGTAATTTCATCTTCGAAAATTTCTTCTCCTTTATTGATTTTTGTTTTGAGAGTAGAAACAACTTTTTCTTTAAAATCGTTTAATTGATCAAACTGCTCTTCGGCACGCTCACGAATAGCATCTCCCAAATCAGCTAAGGATTCATTAAGCTTGTCTCTTGTCTCTGTTCCTTTATCAGGTGCGAATAAAATTCCTAAAGCGGTTCCTGCTGCCAAACCTGCTAATAATGCCAATACTACTTTACTATTATCGTTCATATTATTAAACTTTAAATGTTAATCCTTTGTAATTGTTTTATTCAGTAATAATACAATTAGCTAAGCAAATCGTTTGCCAAAAGCCAATATTTTTTGATATATGATAAATACCATCAGCTACAATATAACAAATTTGAACAAAAAATACAATTGGAGTTATTTTTCAAGGTAAAAAAATAATTCTCAGAATTATTAAATAAATTTTATTAACTTTAAATACCATTTAGACCATTTTTATGTTAACAAAAACCTATAGTAGTGCTGTATATGGTATTGAGGCAACCTCTGTAGCTGTAGAGGTAAATATAACTGCAGGGACGCGGTACTATATAGTTGGTTTGCCAGATAATGCAATTAAAGAAAGTCTACAAAGAATAGAAAGTGCCATTGTGTCTTGTGGATATCGTATGCCAAGGCAAAAAATAGTCATCAATCTTGCCCCTGCAGATATTCGAAAAGAAGGTTCCGCATATGATCTGGCGATTGCAACTGCCATATTAGCTTCTTCAAATCAAATTGAAGCGGATCGGCTAGCAGATTACCTGATCCTTGGAGAGCTATCATTAGATGGTCGTATTCAACCTATAAAGGGAATTTTACCGATAGCTATTCAAGCTGTAAAAGACAAATTTAAGGGTATTATCCTACCTGAGGCAAATGCCAGAGAAGCAGCTATCGTTTCAAACTTAACTGTCTTAGGTGTGGATAATTTATTGCAAGTGATTCATTTTTTTAATGACAAGACTAATTTAAAAGCTACAACTGTTGCCATTGAGGATGAATTTACAAATCAGACCGATCAAAATGAAGACGATTTCGGAGATGTCAAAGGACAAGAAAATATTAAACGAGCCTTGGAAATAGCAGCCGCTGGCGGTCATAATGTGATTTTGATAGGCCCTCCGGGCGCGGGCAAAACAATGCTTGCCAAACGCATGCCCACGATATTGCCACCACTAACCATAGAGGAATCTTTGGAAACAACTAAAATACACTCTGTGGCAGGTCAATTATCGGCAAAAGATTCCCTAATGACGAGAAGACCTTTTCGAGCTCCACACCATACCATTTCGGACGTGGCACTGGTTGGTGGCGGCACCAGCCCTCAGCCAGGCGAAATTTCCTTATCCCACAATGGTGTATTATTTTTGGATGAGCTCCCTGAATTTAAAAGAACGGTATTAGAAGTGATGAGACAACCTTTGGAATCACGTAGTATTACCATATCAAGAGCTAAATTTTCGGTTGATTATCCCGCTAGTTTTATGCTTATAGCAGCTATGAATCCCTGTCCATGTGGCTACTATAATCATCCCGAAAAAGATTGTACCTGTGGCACGAGTACCGTGCAACGCTACTTAAGTAAGATATCGGGCCCTCTGCTAGACCGTATCGATCTGCATGTAGAGGTCACCCCAGTAGCTTTTAAAGAACTAGCATCTGATCAAAAATCCGAAAAAAGCATGGACATCAGAGAACGGGTGATGGCTGCCAGAAAAATCCAAAATGAACGCTTTAAGACCCTTCAACATATCCATAATAATGCTCAAATGAGCAGTACACAAGTTCGGGAAAGATGTCAAATTGATGCCGAGGGAAGGAAATTACTTAAAACTGCCATGGAAAAATTAGGCTTGTCTGCGCGGGCCTATGATCGTATCTTAAAGGTCGCTAGAACAATCGCTGATATGGAAAAAGAAGCGAATATTAAAAACCATCATTTAGCGGAGGCTATCCAATTTAGAAGCCTTGACCGCCAAAGTTGGACAGGATAAATTAAAACTGGCTTAGAAAATGTTTAAAAATCCAGGGGTAAAGTATCAACGTGAGAATCACACCAGATAATGCCCCAAATAAATGTGCATCATGGTTGATACCGTCTCTTGAATTTCTAGATGCCCACACACAATAACCTAAAAAGAGCACTGCAAATATATACGCAGGCATCGGAATAATCATGAAGATGCCGAGCATCATTTTTGGATCAAACATAATATAACTAAACAATACGGCACAGATAGCTCCTGAGGCTCCTAAACTGTAATAACCAGAATTATTTTTATGTTGAAAAATGGTGGGAATATCACTCAGAATCAAACTTGATACATAGATAATGGCAAATTGCAAATGACCCCAATCACTAATTTGAATGAGTATCTTTTCTAGACCAAATCCAAAATAATAAAACGTGATCATATTGAATAAAAGGTGACCCCAATCTTTATGAATCAGCCCACTCGTTAAGATCGTATAGACTCTTTTCTTTCGATAGATGCTATAAGGGTGCAACATCATTTCACCCAGTACTTGAGGATTTGAAAAACTATAAATACTTGAAGCTATGGTTAAAGCAAAAATAATACTCGCTACGGGAGTTAAAAACAGATATTCTTGTATCATATAATTAAAAACGATCCTCTAATAATAAAACATATAATTCTTTTGGACCGTGCGCTCCCAAAACTAAGCGTTTTTCGATATCTGCTGTGCGTGATGGTCCCGTGACGGTAGAAACCATCGTGGGCATCTGACTACCATAGCGACGCTGCATATAAGATAAAGCATCTTTTATATCCCACACCATTTGGGAAGCTTTTGCAATTACAATATGAATAGGCGGATAAATCCCCAGTCTACGTCCAGAAGCATTCGCATTGCTGACCATAATACTTCCATTGCGTGCAATCAGAACTTCACAAGACGTAATACCAGCATCTGCAGCATCGAATTCAATTTCATTGGTGTGTATAGGAAACCCGTAAGGATTTAAAAGATCTTGAACACCTTTTTCCCATGTAAATATTTTTTTAATATTATTTTCTTCGGTCAAATGAATCAAATTTTCGATGAGATTGATCTCACCATCACAATACAAAAACTTTCCTCCAACAGCTGTCAGTTCTCGCGCAAACGTAACGTCAACTAACTCATCTTCATCCTGATATAAAGGAGATTTCTTGAATTTAGGATGTGGATTTTCACTTTTTTGAATTAGAGCCTGTCTGATCTTGCCTAACATCTGCTCTTTGCTACTGCTATTTTTAACATTCATGTGGCGGAGGAAATAAAAAACACAGCGCCTCTTTATAAAAGAAGCGCTGTATAATTAAATTTATGTGTTTGGATTATCTTCTTCTTTGATCCCAATTTTAGGGTCTGCGACACTAGCTTCTTCTGGTAAAACATCTAAAGGTAGATCCGTTTGTGGAACACCACCTCCATCTCCACTATTCACAAATTCATCATAAGTGGTCTTCGTATCAAATGGACGTTTTCCTAATATTTCTTCTAAATCGCTTTGGAACAAGATTTCCTTTTCTAATAATTTCTCTGCGATAGCGATTAAGCCATCTTGTTTTTCAAGTAACAATTGTTTTGTTCTCGTATAAACATCAGTGATCAAGTTACGAACTTCAGAATCAATCAACTCTGCCGTTTTGTCAGAATAAGGTTTGTGAAATTGTTCGGATCCATCACGGAAAGAAACATTTCCTACTTTTTCATTCATACCATAGATCGCAACCATAGCATATGCCAATTTTGTGATACGTTCCAAATCATTTTGAGCCCCAGTTGATATACGTCCGAAAGTAATATCTTCGGCAACACGGCCACCCATAGTCATACACAAACTATCGACTAACTGCTCAGTTGTATATAAGAACTGCTCACGCGGTAAGTATTGGGCATAACCCAATGCCGCAACACCACGCGGTACGATAGACACCTTCACCAATGGATCAGCATGCTCTAAAAACCAACCAGCAATCGCATGGCCTGCCTCATGATAAGCAACAATCTTTTTCTCTTCTGGAGAGATAATTTTATTTTTCTTTTCCAACCCTCCAATGACACGATCTACTGCATCTTGGAAATCTTGCATATCGATTTCTGTTTTATTTTTACGTGCAGCGATTAAAGCAGCCTCATTACAAACGTTGGCAATTTCAGCGCCTGCAAATCCAGGAGTTTGTGCCGATAATTTTTTAGCATCAACTTCCTGAGACAATTTTAAAGGCTTTAAGTGTACTTTAAAAATATGCTCACGTCCAATTAAATCTGGCTTATCTATCGAAATTTGTCTATCAAAACGTCCTGGACGAAGTAAAGCACTATCCAATACATCAATACGGTTTGTTGCGGCCAAGATGATAACACCTGAATCTGTACCGAAACCATCCATCTCCACCAATAATTGGTTTAAAGTATTCTCACGTTCATCGTTACCACCCATCATCGAGTTTTTACCACGAGCACGACCAATAGCATCAATTTCATCAATAAAAATAATACATGGTGCCTTTTCTTTCGCTTGTTTAAATAAATCACGTACACGAGAAGCACCTACACCGACAAACATTTCAACGAAATCAGAACCTGATAAAGAGAAAAAAGGAACTTGCGCTTCACCAGCAACTGCTTTGGCAAGTAATGTCTTTCCTGTTCCTGGAGGGCCGACTAACAGAGCTCCTTTCGGAATTTTACCCCCCAAATTGGTATACTTACGCGGATTTTTCAAGAAATCCACAATCTCCATGACTTCTTGTTTTGCTTCTTCTAGACCAGCGACATCATTGAATGTAATATTAATGGATGATTCTTTGTCAAAAAGCTGCGCTTTAGATTTACCAATATTAAATATTTGGCCACCACCTCCAGCACCACCACCATTCATGCGACGCATTAAGAATAACCACAATAATACCATCACGACTAATGGTAAAATAAAGGTTACAAAATAATTAGCCCAAGGATTGGAACGATCTTCATAACTGACACTTAATCGAGGTGTACCTGCAGGCAGATTTTCTTGTGCGGCCTTTAAATTAGCAGCTAAAATCTCTGCAGAAGCTTCTGTGAAAAAATATTGTGGTCCCGTAACTGGCGTTAAAGCTAACGCATTAGGTCCAGGAGCAACATCTTTATATTTTTCATCTTTTAAACGATCTTTCTTAATATAAACGTCAATCTGTACGAGGTCATTTTTCTTAGTTCCTTCTAACCGCTCTACATCTCCTGTTGGTAAGATTGTAGATTCAAACTCACTGTAAGTAATCTTTTTAGCCGTTGTATCGCTAAAAACGTATTGTAAGGCAAAAAAGACCACTATCAAAGCAAAACTTAACCACAAGATATTAAACTTGGGCGGTTTTGGGGTTATTTTACCAGTTGGTATTTTCTTCATTCTATCTTATTTATATCGTTTTAAATCTATTTTTCTACTAATCTAAGCACTTTGAAAATTTTGAATTTGAGCATCACCCCATAAATCTTCTATCGCATAGAGGGCTCTTTTTTCCTTTTTGAAAATATGAACGACCACATCTACAAAATCTAATATCAACCACTCTCCGATACTATGACCCTCTTTATATTGAGGATCTTGACCAAATGTTTTGTAAACTTCATCCTCCACACTTTTTGCTATTGCATTGGCTTGAATATGTGAGTCGGCATGGCAAATGACAAAATAATCAGAAACAGAACTGTTAATATTTCTCAAATCCAATCGCACTATTTCACTTGCTTTCTTCTCTTGCATACCATAAACAACAACCTCTGACAGACGCGTTGACAATTCCGAACTTTTATTTTTATCCATTAAAAAATATTATAGTTTTGCTATTATATACAATTAAATTTTTTTCACTTTGCAAAATAACACATTTTCAGGACTTATCATTGGTCAAAATGTAATTACTATCGACCGAGTGTCTTCCACAAATGATTATTTCAAGGATAACTTGTCAAAATTCACGCCACAGGATGAGGGTTCTGCCATTTTAGCAGTTGAACAATATGCTGGTAAAGGTCAAAGGGGCAATATGTGGATCACAGAACCGGGTAAAAATATTATTACATCAATTTTACTATACCCCCATTTTCTGAAAATCGATCAGCAATTTGCCTTATCATGTGCAATCTGTCTTGGAATAATGAAATGGTTAAAGACCAAAACGAAGGAAGTCGTGCAAATTAAATGGCCGAATGACATTTATGTAAACCAAAAAAAGATATCTGGGCTACTAATTGAAAACAGCATCAAAGGAGATTTGATCGGAACGAGTATTATCGGAATAGGTGTCAATATAAATCAGACCACATTTATAGACAATCCACATATTACATCACTAAAATCTATTAATGATAGCCACGAGGATTATGATATAGCCAGTTTAGCAAATGAACTATATTTATTTTTAGACCAGGAGTATAAACGCTTGAAACAAGGAAATCAAGTGCAGCAACTGCAAGAGTTCAATCAATATCTTTTTAGAAAAAATGAAATAAAGACCTATAAAATTGCTGATGTAGAAATAGAGGGAAAAATCATTCAGGTATTGCCTAATGGTCAATTACAAGCAGAAATAGATGGCGAAATAATGACGTTCAATCTTCATGAGATCAAGTATGTGTTGTAAGTAAAAAAATATTTACGATCCTCAGATAAATATATCTCATCAAAGCACTAAATTTGCTAAACTAAATTAAACTTTAGCTATGTTTTGATGTCATACTAAAACACAATAACGATTTAAATAACTATAATAACAAATTATTCTGATGAAACCATCATAAGTAATAACAAACAGTGAAACAAATGCTTATGGTAGCTTTATAAATTAAAAAACAAATATATACCCATGAAAAAATTAACATTAATAATAGCAGTATTATTTTTTGCTATTTCAGGTGCCGTAGCTCAGATCCATAATCCAGTGAAATGGACTGTTGCTTCGAAAAAATTAAACAGTAAGGAAGCTGTTATTTTTATTAAAGCTACCATTCAGGATGGTTGGCATATCTATTCTCAGAACATAGGTGAAAATGGTCCTATTCCAACTTCATTTACATATACAGCTTCTAAAGATTATACTTTAAACGGTAAAACTGCGGAACCAAAACCAGCAATGAAGTATGAAGAAGTATTTAAAATGAATGTAGGTTATTTTAATAAGGAAGTTGTTTTCCAACAAAAAGTAAAACTGAATAAGGGAACTACAACGGTAAAGGGTTCTGTTGAATACCAAGCATGTGATAAAACACAATGTCTGCCTCCAACCGATTATGCATTTACAGTTACTATTAAATAGTAAAAACTAATTACAACACATATAACGCTATTTAGATCATGTAAAAAACGATCTAAATAGCGTTTTTCTTTTGACCAAGGTTCGGTTGAGATCGTCGACTATTTTGTTTAAGATCACTTTGAACTTTAATAAGATGTTAATTTTATAAAAATAGCCCCTAATAAGATAGCTTTCAAGTAAGAAGAGTCCAGAAATTGGTCTTCATGAAGTAAAATTGACTTTACAACTACTAAAAGATAAGAGGATTCTCATCACCTTTTTCTAATTTTACAAATTACATATGAACTCTACAAAAAATGGCTAAAAAGAAACTTTTTTTACTCTACTTCGTTATTTTCAGTTTATTCATTCCTATTTTCTCTTTCGCATCAACGCAAGACTCATTGCTTAGTGTAGAAGGAATCGAATTTTCCGAATCTGCCGATACCTCAACACTATCAGAAGTGCCTACAGATTTGGTTTTTTCTGAAAGTCCCGACACAATAACTCAAGATACGGCTAAAAACACACAAAATATAGCCATTACAGCAACTCCTGAAGTAAAAAAATCACTATGGGGAATCTTTCTTGCGGGCCTGATCGGGGGTTTTGCAGCGCTATTAATGCCTTGTATCTTCCCGATGTTGCCGCTAACGGTTAGTTTTTTCACAAAACAGTCTGGATCGAGAGCCAATGGTATCAGTAAAGCTTTATTATATGGTCTTTTTATCATTATCATCTATGTAGCTTTAGGAATGATCATCACGATTCTTTTTGGTTCGGATGCGCTCAATGCTTTGTCAACAAATGGGGTGTTCAATTTTATATTCTTCCTATTATTGGTGGCTTTCGCAGCGTCTTTCTTTGGGGCTTTCGAAATTACACTCCCAAGTTCATTTGTTAATAAAATGGATGCCAAATCGGATAAAGGTGGTTTAGTAGGTCTTTTCTTTATGGCTTTTAGTCTTTCCCTAGTTTCATTCTCCTGTACTGGACCTATTATAGGAACTTTATTGGTAGAAGCCGCATCAAAGGGTGAACGATTAGGACCAGCAATCGGTATGCTTGGTTTTTCAATTGCACTCGCTATCCCTTTTGGTTTATTTGCCATGTTTCCTTCTCTTTTAAAATCTCTTCCAAAATCTGGTGGTTGGTTAAATAGTGTAAAGGTTGTATTAGGATTTCTAGAGTTAGCACTAGCACTAAAATTCTTATCCAATGTGGATCTAGCTTATCATTGGAACTGGTTAGATCGTGAAGTTTTTCTATCGCTTTGGATCGTCATATTCGGTTTAATGGGTCTTTATTTAATTGGGAAAATTAAGTTTTCACATGACAGTGATTTAAAATTTTTATCGGTTCCTCGTACATTTTTAGCAATTGTCGTTTTTTCATTTGTGATGTACATGATTCCCGGATTATGGGGAGCACCATTAAAGTCAATCTCCGCTTTCCTACCACCATCCGCCACTCAAGATTTTGATTTATCGGCAGGAATAGCAAATGCTTCACCAGCACACTCAGATGGTAAGGTAAAAAAATATGCCGAGATATTTCACGAGCGTGGCACACCTAAAGGATTTGATCCTTACTATGATTATGACCAAGCTTTAGAAACAGCCAAAGAATTAAAAAAACCTGTCTTAATTGATTTTACAGGCTGGAACTGTGTCAATTGTAGAAAGATGGAAGCAAACGTTTGGACAGATCCAAATGTCGCGAAATTATTAAAAGAAGGTTTTGTAATGGCGGAACTTTTTGTAGATGATCGTACGGAATTGCCCGTTGAAGAACAGATTATATCTGCTTATTCTGGTAAAAAGATAAAAAATATCGGAAATAAAAACTCCGATTTCCAAGCTTCTAAATTCAATAGCAATTCGCAACCACTCTATGTTATCGTTGATACGGAAGGAAATGTTTTAGTACCACCTTCAGGAGCAAACTATGATCCTGTTGAATATGCTAAGTATTTACAAAGTGGCATTGATGCCTTCAACGCTAAAAAATAAGCTATTCTTAAGAACAGAATAGGTCTGTAATTAGGAAAATAAAAAATGTAGTAGAGCATGGATATGTACTCAACTACACCTACAACAAATCATATCACCACTATTGTTTTTTATATTCAACTGATTTATATTGCATATAAGAGACAATTTATTTAAGTTTGAAATATGAGTAATATTAAAAATATAGCAGTATTAACATCTGGAGGAGATGCTCCGGGGATGAATGCTGCCATTCGCGCGGTAGTTAGAGCAGGTATATATAATGATTTAAATGTTTTTGGGGTAAGGAGAGGCTATGATGGTTTGGTCAATGGCGATATGTTTGCCATGGATGTAAAATCTGTCGCTAATATCATTCAGCGCGGTGGCACGATCTTAAAAACAGCGAGAAGCGACGAATTTAGAACGGTAGAAGGCCGCCAAAAAGCTTATGAAAACATCAAGCAACATCAGATCGATGCCCTAGTTGTCATTGGTGGTGATGGAACGTTCACTGGTGCCTCTAAATTTCTTGAAGAGTTTGATATTCCAATTATTGGTCTCCCAGGAACAATTGATAACGACCTTGCAGGGACGGATTTTACGATAGGATACGATACAGCGATTAATACGGTTGTACAAGCTGTTGATAAAATTAGAGATACAGCAGAATCACACGATCGACTTTTTGTCATAGAAGTGATGGGCAGAGATTCGGGATTGATTGCACTCAGATCTGGCATCAGTACGGGTGCTGAAGCGGTATTGATACCCGAATTTAACGTCGATTATGATGCCATTATGAAACGCTTAGATAAAACGCGTAAAAGCAAAGCATCTCGCATTGTCATCGTTGCCGAAGGCGATGCTGAAGGAGGAATGGTGGTTTCTGAAAAAATTAAAGCAAACTTCCCTAAATATGATGTTCGCCTTTCTATACTAGGCCATATACAGCGTGGTGGAAGCCCTACTTGTATGGATAGGGTGTTGGCTAGTCGATTGGGAGTTGCTGCTGTAGAGGCTTTATTAGAAGGTCGCAAAGGTGAAATGGCTGGATTAGTCCATGGTGAGGTTGAATTCATATCTTTCAAAAAAGCAATTAAACATATAGACTCGATCAATCAAAATTTATTGAGAATCGTGGAGATTCTTTCTTTATAAAAAGAAAGCGATATATCGATAAGTTTTTATAATAAATAACGTATAAAAAAGCGAGGTTAAGTACACTTAACCTCGCTTTTTTTTGTCTAGCTATGCTGATCGCCAAGCTTTATACTGATTGATCAATCCATTGGTTGATGAATCATGCGTCGTAATAATATCTTCGGACTCCAATTCAGGAAGAATCTGTCCAGCAAGTTGTTTTCCTAATTCAACTCCCCACTGATCAAAACTAAATACATTCCAGATGATTCCTTGCACAAAAATTTTATGCTCATATAATGCTATTAGAGATCCTAAAGAACGTGGTGTTACTTTTTTAAGTAAAAAGGAGTTGCTCGGTCTATTTCCTTCAAATACTTTAAAGTTTTTCAACCGTTCAATTTCTTCTTCTGATTTACCAGATGATTTTAATTCTGCAACAACAACTTCTTCAGATTTACCGTTCATCAATGCTTCTGTCTGCGCAAAGAAATTGGACAATAACATCTGATGGTGTTTGCCAATCGGATTTAAACTAATCGCAGGTGCAATGAAATCACAAGGAATCAATTTGGTTCCTTGATGTATCAATTGATAGAAGGCATGTTGGCCATTTGTGCCTGGCTCTCCCCAAATAATGGGCCCTGTCTGATAATCAATCGAATTACCGTTGCGATCTACGCTCTTACCATTACTTTCCATATCACCTTGCTGAAAATAAGCAGCAAAACGATGTAAATATTGATCGTAAGGTAAGATGGCATGGCTCTCTGCTTCGAAAAAATTATTATACCAGATTCCTAATAAACCTAACGTAACCGGAATATTCTGTTCAAATGGCGCAGTTCTAAAGTGCTCATCTGCCTCGTAAGCTCCTGTTAGTAACTCTTTAAAATGATCAAAACCGATAGCCAAACTGATCGATAGACCGATCGCTGACCACAAAGAGTAACGACCGCCAACCCAATCCCAAAATTGGAACATATTTTTTGTATCAATACCAAATTCAGCAACCGCAGCCGTATTCGTACTTAAAGCGGCAAAGTGCTTCGCAACATCAGCTTTATTGGCACCACTTTTTATAAACCAATCCCTAGCTGTGTTGGCATTAGCCATTGTCTCCTGAGTTGTAAAAGTCTTTGAAGCGATTAAAAATAAAGTAGTTTCGGGATCAAGACCTTTAATCGCTTCTGCAATATGCGTTCCATCTACATTTGATACAAAATGCATATGGAGATGTGTACGGTAAGCTTTTAAAGCTTCAGTCACCATCACAGGACCTAAATCCGACCCTCCGATACCAATATTGACCACATCAGTAATCGTTTTACCGGTGTAGCCTTTCCATTCTCCAGAAAGTATACGCTGCGTAAAGGACTCCATCTGCGCCAACACCGCATTGATGTCTTCCATGATATCTTTACCATCAACTAAGACTGCTTTTCCGGATTGATTACGTAAAGCCGTATGTAACACCTGTCTTCCTTCTGTTTCATTGATCTTCTCTCCGGCAAACATCGCATCAATAGCTTCACTTAGATGACATTCTTTAGCCAATTGACGTAACAACGCTAAAGTCTCATCGTTCACTCTATTCTTTGAATAATCTAACAGCAGATCATTAAATTCAATACTGTATTTTTCAAATCGAAATGAATCCTCTTGAAACAAATCTTTTAAGCTATGCGCATTGATACTGATGTAATGATCTGCTAAATAACGGTAAGCAGCAGTCTGTGTAAAATCTATTTTTGGTAACATATATTTCTATTTTAATCAAACTTAGATAAATTTGTTTTATTTACCATGTTAATTGTAGCATATATAAAAGAAATTTGATGATTTCTTCCCTGCTATCTAACTATACGATTAGAGGAAATATAAAAATTGATCACGATCATCACACTTGATCAAGGAGGTTTTGGGCATTTAGTGCAGAAAGCTGTATCTTTGTTATTATGACCAAAGAACAAATTCAAGATTTGAGGGATCGTGTAACTTCCCTGAGGAGGCATCTTTGACATTGATGTCAAAAAAGAAGCATTAGAAAAAGACCAAGCAATTACTTTAGAACCTGATTTTTGGAACGATTCAAAAGCAGCAGAAAAAATATTGCAATCGATCAAAGTACAGAAGGTATGGACAGATCATTTCGATGCAGTCGCCGCCTCTGTCGATGATACGGGAGTATTGTATGAATTCTACCAAGCTGGAGATGCTACAGAGGCAGAACTTAATGAACAATATCATATTGCGCTACAAGCAGTAGAAGAGTTGGAATTTAAAAATATGCTAAGTGCTGAAGAAGATCAGCTCGATGCAATTCTACAAATTACTGCAGGTGCCGGAGGTACAGAAAGCTGTGATTGGGCGGCTATGCTCATGCGCATGTATATCATGTGGGGAGAGAAAAACGGGTACAAAGTGACTGAACAGGATTCTCAAGAAGGTGAAGTTGCAGGAATAAAAACAGTAACACTTCAAATTTCTGGAGATTTTGCATACGGATATTTAAAAGGAGAAAATGGTGTCCATCGTTTGGTTAGAATTTCGCCTTTTGATTCTAATGGTAAGCGCCATACGTCATTTGCATCGGTATATGTATACCCACTAATCGACAACAATATTGAAATCGAAGTAAAAGATTCTGAGATCGAATGGGATACATTCCGTGCCGGTGGTGCTGGTGGTCAAAATGTGAACAAAGTCGAAACTGCTGTGCGACTGCATCACAAACCGACTGGTATCATCATCAAAAATCAAGAATCTAGATCGCAGTTGCAAAATAAGGAGAATGCCTTCCGATTACTGAAGTCACAGTTGTATGAAATTGAAATGCGAAAACGTCAAGAAGCAACAGACGCAATAGAAGGCAACAAAAAGAAAATCGAATGGGGTTCCCAAATAAGAAATTATGTTTTACATCCTTATAAATTAATTAAGGATTTAAGAACCAATCACGAAACGTCCAATACTCAAGCTGTATTAGATGGAGATTTGGATGAATTCTTAAAATCATATTTAATGGAATTCGGAGGATAAAAGATCAAAAAAAGTTTTTAAAGATTATGTCTTGCACCCTTGAAAATTAATCTTTTTTGCATATTTATATCCAAGGATAAAAAAACACCAGCTTGATAAGCTGGTGTTTTTTTTTAATATGTGCTATAAGAAGGCAATACCGGAAATATTGATTTTAATTGCCGTGTACCTTTTCTTTAAAATGAATTTTTCCACATCATCGACTCCACAGGTTTTGTCGTTTTCGTATTATACTTAGCATTGCCCTTGGTATTATAAAGCGTTTCCACCTCACCTTCGACAACAAAATAAATCAACTGCCCAATTGGCATGCCAGCATAGATACGTACTGGCTGCGCACAGGAAATCTCCAATGTCCAAGTATTGCAAAATCCAACATCGCCTTTTCCTGCTGTTGCATGGATATCAATACCTAAACGACCGGTGCTTGATTTTCCTTCCAAGAAAGGGACATGCTGGTGTGTTTCTGTATATTCTAAAGTAACTCCAAGATATAATGTATTGGGCTCTAGAACGAATCCTTCTTCAGGAATTTCAAAGTGATCAATCTCATTATGTTTCTTAGCATCCAATACACGACTTTTGTAGGTCGCTAAATGTTTTCCTAAGTGAACATCATAAGAATTTGTTCCTAAGCATTTGCGGTCATATGGCTCTATAACAATATGGCCTTTTTCAATTTCTTCAAGTATACGTTTATCTGATAAAATCATGATTATTCTTTATTACATATGATTAAAGCTGAATTTCAAATTTTTCCATTGAACCCACACTAACCATTTATTTTCAAACTTAGATAAATTTGTGTTATTTACAATTTAAAATATGCTATATCAGCAACAAAGTTATCGATTTCTCCGCTTCCATCAAGAACCATTTTAGTGTGAAAGGAAAAGTATTATTGAAATTTTACATGATTTATAATAGTTTATAGTAGAATTTCTGCCATGAAAAGTTTTAAAATAAAGGAAACACAAACAATACGACAACCAGACATAGAATATGAAGATAAATAGGCTCAAACAAAATCTTTACTGCTTTATCCATATAATAATATTGCTTATCAAATCAAATTTATCTAAGTTTGAGTATGAGCTTAGTATACCTACGAGAATTGGATCAGCATACCAAATTTGCAATTTGGCGAATTGAAGAAGATGAACAAACATTAGCTGAGCAATTACAATTGGATGAAATAGAGGAACAGAAACTCATGAGTCTCTCCAATGGTAAGCGACGATTGCACTGGCTCGCTACTCGTGTACTATTGCGGACATTGCTCAATACAACGGCTTACATTGACTGCCCTTCGGATAAAAATGGAAAACCTTACTTAGCCAATTTTTCTGAAAAAATATCCCTTACGCACTCTTTTGATTACGCAGGCGCAATTGTAAGTTCAACTGGCGAAGTAGGCATTGATATGGAATTGATCAAATCAAAAGTAGAGCGCATCGCACATAAATTTCTCAAAGAACAAGAACTTAGCTTTATTTCTAACGATAAAAATCGTATCGAACAACTATATGCTTGCTGGAGTGCAAAAGAAGCAGTCTACAAACTGCAGGGCAACATCGGTGTTTCCTTCCTTCACAATATGACCATCGCCCCCTTTGAATATGAAGAAGAAGGAATATTGAGATTATACTTAACAAGTGAAAAGCACAATCGCTCCTTTGATGTCTACTATGAGAAGTTCAATGACTATTTATTAGCATATGTGGTCGAATAAGGCCAATTTTGTATTCAAAACGTAAGAGAAAAAAAAATAATTTTATTCAGATTCAAACAGTTACGAAAAAGGTGTGACATTTATTTTGGAAGAGTAAAAAATGCGCTTATCTTTGCATCACATTAATAAACAAAATGGCCCGTTCGTCTAGGGGTTAGGACGTTAGATTTTCATTCTAGAAACAGGGGTTCGATTCCCCTACGGGCTACAAAAGCGACTCTCAATAGAGTCGCTTTTTTATTTTAAATCATATCTTCTTTATTTCAGAAACACAACTTAGCAAGTTAAACGCAATATTAAAAATTAGGTTTTCTCTTTGCCAAAAATGCATCCACTCCTTCTTTAAAATCATCCGTTAAAAACAGATTTGAAAAATGGTCTATTTCGACTTGATATCCATCTTTAGCTTGATCATCACATGCATTGACCGCATCAATAGCAGCAGCAACAGCCGTTGCTGATCTAGAGAAAATCCGGAACAAGACTTGAATCACCCGTTCCATTAAACTCTCGGGAGTTACGACCTCATTGATCAGTCCCATTCTAAATCCATCATCAGCACTGATCATGTCTGCTGTAAGTATCAGCTGCAACGCCCGTCCACGCCCGACTAATTGGGTTAATCTTTGAGTACCACCGTATCCTGGAAGAAGACCTAAAGAAACCTCTGGAAGCCCTAATTTTGCGTTATCCGAAGCAAAACGCATATGACAAGCCATCGCTAATTCTAAACCACCTCCTAAAGCAAAACCGTTTACTGCAGCGATAACAGGTTTCTTAGATTTTTCGATCAGTTCTGTAAAAATATAGTGCCCCTTTTTAGAAAGAGAATGGGCAGCTGCTTGACCAAGATCAACAAATTCTTTAATATCGGCACCTGCAACAAATGCTTTTTCACCTGCGCCAGTAATGATGATTCCTTTAACCTCTATATCCCCTTGAGCAGAGATGAGAGCAGCTTCCAGATCATCTAGTGTTTGATGATTTAAAGCATTCAATGCAGAAGCTCTATTGATCGTAATAAGAGCAATATGCCTATCAACTTGATATAACAGATTTTGATATTCCATAAATTTAAAAATTTAAATGAAGTGAAACGCCATACGTATCACGAGATACATGAGGTAGATTCAAATAGGTTAACCTCCTTTTATATTCGACTCTCAATATTTTAAAAATATTATCAATCCCTACGATTCCTTCCATGTAGGGTTGATTGCCCATCACTTGTGTCTTGTAAATACCTTGATCATCGCGATCAAACTGGATGAGATCTTTATTTATATTGGGATTATTACGATCGCTCAATTTTCCATAATAGAACTTAAATCCTGTTACCTCACGCCATTTTAAGCGCTGTAATAAAGGGATTCGATTGAAAATGTAACCATCCCAATGGTGATAATAGGCAAACTTAACGAAACGATCTGCAACAAACTCCATATTTGATATCAAATCAAAATTTTGTAATGGACCTGATTTATCCGCCTGAATATCCGGCATTTCCAATAGCGGGTAATATAATGACCCCCATATCTTTCCAGCGCTCAGCTCCATATCTGCAGTTCCAGCAGGAGACAGGAAGACCTTTTTAAAAATTTTAAATCGCAAGGCATCATAGCGTTGATTTGCATTCCAGAATCCATCTAAACCTTTATTGTACTGCAATGTCAAAATCGGAAATTTATTACGGATTTGTGTTCTTACTAAATTACGATAATAGAACTGCTCTCCAGGAGCCCATCGCAAAGTAACCTGCACGTCATTGGTATTAATACCGGGAATAGTATCTGGCGATGCATTTGAAGTAACAAAAGACAAATCACCAGCGGCTTTACGTTCGTGACGAGTCAAGGTCGACTTGACACTAAAATGATTGCCAAATTCGATCAAATGTTCTAATCTATAAATATCATTCCACAACCATTTAGTCGGTTTATTTCTTCTAAAAGACTGGAAAAACCCATCTCCTTTCAAATAGCTAAGACCACGACCAGGTTCCATAACGTCATGCTGAACAGTCACTGAAAGATAATGCGCAGGAAACTGTACAATAGACTGACCGTTTAATGTGTGCGCCACATTCAAATAATATTTCAGCTTATGATCCTTGGTGCCATAAGCAGTATACCCCTCGAAAAAGAATTTATTGGACAGTAACTCTGTAGTCCTTCCACCTAACCGTATTCTACTTCCCTCGATTTCATTAAAGCTATAAGTATACTCTAATGGGCCAAATTCAAATTTACCAACATTATAATAACTTCGCACGAGGAAATAACCTATCGCTATCAATCGATTGACAGATTTCATTTCGGATAGCGAATCAATATTGGTATAGGTATTTGCTTCTGTCTGTGTCAAAGGCACTACACGAACACGATCCCATTGAACAGAATCTTTTTGTTCCAAATAGCGTTTCTCAATAGGAATACCGGAGAAAATTTGATCACTGATCGGATCATCTTTATATTTTGAGTAGTAAGTTTCTTTCTTTCCATACAACGCATTTGCTTTACTCGTTCCAAACAAAATCTGAAGATTAGATCGCTTAGGGATCATTTGACCAGCAGAATGCCTTTCAAACTCTAAACCGATATTGATGGAATTTACCCAATTGATATTTGCCTCTTCACCAAGTTCCATATCCGCATAATAAACAGCATATCGATCATCATCAGAAATCCAAATAGATCCTTTAAATAATACATCCATTTTTGACTTGGCTTCAAAATACAATTCAATATACTTGAGACCATTATGAACTAAAGTATCCTTAATGGAATACTTATAAAATGATGGAGCATTTCCTGCTATTGGACTGAGAAAAGATTTACTGATCAACTGAATGTTGTTCTCATAAATGTCGATGTTTCGAAATTGATCTTGAAAATAACTTTGGATATTGGCATTATTGATATAACGCTTATTTAATTCCGTTACTTTATGACCTATAATGATTTTTTTCCTTCTTGAAGGTTTAAAAGTAGAATATACTTCTGAAACATTCTCTTCTAAGAAAAAAGGTAAAATAGAACTCCCTGGTATACTGATTGTATCTTTATTCTCAAACAAAAACCGTAACTTACGTGGGAGCTTATCTACTCTAGCTTTTAAATCTACAGTCCCGAATTGTGATTTCTCATACTCCTCGTATTGAATGTGGTTTAATCTGGAGATATGATTTGCGTCTTTATGAGCAATGACATTTTCGATTAATGCCAAAGCAGGATCCTTATATTTACGACCTTTAGCGTGGACCACTACTTCTCCGATCTTATTTTCTTTACCAAATAAAAAAATATTCAAAATAGAGTCTTGAACCACATTGAGATCGATTAACTTAAGTTCATAACCAACAGCTCGAAAAGCAATCTGGTCAAATTCATCCCGCAGGGTAATATTAAAATTACCGAGGGTATCAGCAGAAGTACCACCATGATGACCACTCCAAGAAATACTAGCTAAAGGGATCCCTTTTCCAGTTTTACCATCGATGACACGACCTTTAATATTTCGTTGTGCAAATCCTAGGCTTGTCAAAATACCCAGCACAACAGCAATAATAAAAAGTCTTTTTATTGTAGTTATAATCGGTACTAAAAACATCATGAATATCTGCAATTACTTATTCTACTGACAATATACAATTTGTCTATAAATTATAGAGCATGAAATAAAAATAAAAAATGCATAGCTTATACAAACTATGCATGCGATATTCACAAATATTATACCATCTAAATTAACTCCATAAAACAATTAGGGTAGGCACCGATTAAAATCGTGGTTTTGCAGATGCCGATTATCATCTATGAAAATTAACTTCCTCTTTAATTTCATTGGCTTATTCGGTAAAATAAAGCGATTAAATCGAAAATAAGAGCAAGGCATCAATTCAATAAATCAGGTGTAAAGAATTCAAACTGACTAATTATTAACAAAAAGAATGTCAAATACTCACTTTTTATTTACCCAAAATTTGTCATCAGAATTGTCAATGATATGCTAACACTTGTCTTGACATTCTTTAGACCTTTATGTTACTATTTACAACGGCTCAACCCATAGATGGCTAATACATCATGTCTATAAATGTTATGTTGTTTAAAATAGTGAATAAAGGAGTAAACCGAAAATCCTCAATATAGGAGGTAACAGGGAAAGCCGAAGACCTGGAAAAGAGTAGGCACCAATTTAAAGTTTATGCTTTTGACCTATAAAAGCACTAAGATTATGGCAACATCTTGGTTTAAATACACAGGAGGAGACCCAAGTCAACCCTGCAGTTACACTGCCATTAGTGGCAACCCGAACTGCCCACCACCTAAGCAAAGACTTTGCGCCATTTTTGCTCAGGTACAGCTTATCGGCGGAGTGGCAAAACCTGTCATTACAGGAGCCCTACAGGCTGAGATTACTGTAGCGCTGATGACAAAAACAGAATCTGTAAATGTACGACTCTGTCCATAATCTTATCGAAATAGTTATTTCAAAATCGCTCCAAAACAGGAGCTATTTAAAGAAAATATTGTTAACAATACCCAAAGGCACTGCAGGCTGGAGGGAAAATAGGAGCATACCGAAAATCCTGAAAAGAGTAGGTTAACAGGGGAAGCCGAAAACCTGGTCTCAGAGTAGGCAAAGATTTAAATTTTATGATTATGCCTAATTCATTTTTATATGATGGAAGTGGTTCAATAAATGATCCACTTAACTACACAATAGTTACAGGTACACAAAATTGTCCATCTCCAAAACAACGCATTTGTACGATTAATGCGGAAGTACAATTGATTGACGGAATAGAGAGGCCTGTAATCACAGGTCCTTTGCAAGCTGAAATTACAGCTGCAAATATGACCAAACAGGAATCTGAAAATGTTCGATTAAGACCTAATTAAGGTTTTATACAATAAGGTTTACTCATTAAGAAATACAGGATGCACCTCTTTGTTGCACCCTGTGTTTCTTAAATGCATTATTTCGGGTCCATAACCACTTCAATACAGTTATTTATTCCTAATACCTGCAAGAAGTATTATACAGGTTCTTTTCCTTGTCAATTATTCTCCAGAACCGATTTGCCAATAAATTGGCAATTATTTTGTCCTTCAGATCGGCATCTGTTTTCTTTTCACTATTAGTAACTTCCGGAAGTTTCCAGTGTATACTTAATTGAATATCTTGCAATTCAGGGTCTGTGGCGCGTGCCACAATAGGTTTTCCATTGTCCGGAATACGGGTATCTTTAAAAATAATGGTGTCGCGCCGCAACTATTGTGGCTTAAAGGTTGTCACCACCTCCATCTCACCAATCGGAATCCAGTCGGCATAGGATTTGCTGCATAGAACATGGGGAATATCCCAGTGTCCAGTACACGAAGATTGACAACCGTTCGGGTGCGCCACTCTTCTTGGATAATACCACGCTCTGCCTCGATATCGTTGTCGTTATTGGTGATATTGGAAGACCAGTCGAAAAGCATCAAAAGGGCCGTATCTAACAGGCCACAGATACGAACAGGAATATCCGTGAGCCTAAAAATGGTATGATCATAACCTGTTGTGGCGTTGATATTGCTACCAAAGCGGATTCCTCACTTTTCGAGCGTACTGACCAACGTATTGCCAGGAAAATGTTTGGTACCGTTAAAGTCCATATGTTTCAAAAATAAGCCATCCTCCTTTCCTGCTTCTCTTCCTGAGCCGAACCAACATACTGTATGAGGTGAAAATCGGCATAAACTATTATTCTGCCGTATATAATAACATAGGCCATTTGCCAGCTGTCTTGACTTGACGGCCGTATCCAGTACCAAGTCCTTCCCGTAGCTCACACCACCATAAAAACAAACCAGCAGCAGAAAATATAATTTTTCATTTTCAATCATGCGTTATGGTTTATGCCGTTCTGTCAATACAAATACCTTCAGTTCTCGTTCCTCTTCCCGCAGATCCAATCCATAAGTGTTCAACTGTGCACGCAAAGCAGGAATATCTTTCCAGCCATTTAACTGCAAGTCCATATCTACCATTGCACTATAACCTGTCTCATCAAACACAGGTGGATTACCATACTGTTGATTGAGTTGCCACACAAGCAAATCCAGTTTTTGATTTCTGATGATCATGTTTGGAGGATCGAGCTTGACATCTCCAGCTTTTGGTATCCCCTTGCTCCGTAAACGATCAATACTATCACTTCGTACCAAAATCAAAGATTTCATTTTTCTCTGTTCAAATCGGCCATATAGACCAAGCAAATGATCCAGATCATGAATGGTGGTTAAGGCGACTTCTTTATCATTTTGTCCAGTAGCAGGACGAACAGATTCATAACAGATGTTAGTTTTATTACGAGAAACTAAATTATATTCTTTTTTATCCTGAAGTCCAACATACATGCTAGGATCTTTAACTTCTAACACGATACTGGTGGGATCCAATGTAAAAAAGGAATCTAAAACCTGCATCCACCTGCTGGTATAGATATTTAGAATCGGTAAATTGATAATGTAATCCCGACGGGTTCTTTTTACTGAATCAATCATTGTACCCGAGCGCGTTTCTACACCATCCTGATAAGCAGGAAAAACCGCTACATAATGTTTCGAAATTTTGCCTGTGAAACGCTCATGCCCTTGTATAATCAAGGCTGTTTTTTCATCTACAGCAGATACAAAATCATTTTTAAGAGGTAATTCCGGATCTTTTCCGGCCAAGATCATCTTGATGTTATGCCGGTCTACATAGTCTCCCTCTGTAAAAGCAAGCACCTTACCTTTATAGATCCAGACCAGATGCGAAACCAAGATATGCGGGAATAAGGTGTTCAATGTTTTATTCTCGACCACCCATGGGATCTGCACCCCTCGTATACTTAAAAAACTATTGGGGTTCGTCAGGTATTTTTTTATAAAGTCTGCATTTTCACGGGCGATCATCCCTGGGCTATACAACTCTCCGCCGACAACTGTCATGATCTTGACACGGTCGCCAAATTCTTTTTGCAATTGATCCTTATGAGGCAAACCTCCTATACAAGAACTACAAGTCGTGTACATAAAATCTAAGATCAACAAGCGGTCGGCATAGTCCGAAAGCTTTCCTGAAGTTAGTGTTCCGTCCGCATGTACAATTTTGTCCAAGAGAACCTCAGGAACCTGATCTCCAATTTTTAAACCTTTTTCCTGTGCCTGCATCAATTGGGTATGCCTCTCCTCTTCATTATCTTGCGCATATATACCTCCCTTTAGCAAGCATAGCAAGAAGCCGATCAATATAATCTGTATCTTCATTTTATTTTGTTTTTTAATAATAGTAATGAGTGAATAGAGACAAGGTCACTAATCACTCGGTTACTGGTGACTTTTTAACCATATTAAATATTACCGTCTATTCTGCGGCAGATCTTCCCGTTCCAATACTTCTCGTGGTATCGGTAGCGCATATCGGAGATCATTTGGAGGCAGTGTATACATCTGTCCATCAATGGTACGCGTCAATGTCACTGCGTAGCGAGGATCTTTATTCAGTCGACGGAGATCGAACCAGCGAAGGCCACGATAAACCAATTCCTTGCGTCGTTCAGCAATAATCAAATCGAGGGCCTCTTGTGCAGTAGCCGCTACCAATGGGGTAAAATTATTGTCCCATCGTTTTGACCGTAGCAGATTGAGATCGGCCATAGCCAAAGTGGTATTCCCTGCCCGTGCACGGCATTCGGCACGTATGAGGTACACCTCATCTGTTGCTAATCCGGCAAAAATATTATAGGGTTGGTACGAACCGGTAAAAGCGAACGGCTCTGTAATATCAGGTCCAAAAAATATATCTTTTCGCAAATCGTCGGTTACATACATTTGATAAATGGCAGGTAATATCCTTCCATTCCCAAAGGGTACATTCCCTCCACTATGGTAACTATAAAGCACTTCGGCATTATAAGCTTCCAATGGTACATAACTATCTGCGTCCAAATCTTTGTAATCAATCAAGGTACTGTAACGTTGCAAGCAGGCATCAGCATGTAATAATGCATTTGGATAATCTCCCATACTCAAATATACCCGAGCTAGCGCAGCCTGAGCAGCTGCACGTACAGGCATGGGGATAGTCCGCGAGGGAATATCCGATGGTTGCCGATCTGGTAATAAAGTTACAGCCTCTTGTAGATCTGTAAGAATGCGATCATAGGTCTGTTGCACCGTGCCCCTGCTAATAGCCTCGCTCAAGCTAGGCGTCAATTTAAGTGGAATCCCTAGCTCTTGGTCTGCTGCAGCTGGATCGTAGGGCAGCGTAAAGGCTTGTGCCAAGCTGAAAAAAGACATAGACCGCAATAATAACGCAGCACCGTTGATACGGCTCCATTCGGTCTGTTGGGAAACTGAAGGGGTGATTTTCGATAGGGTCTCTAGGATTTGGTTGGCTACCTGAATTCTTTTATAAGGACCCGACCAATTGCCAAATTGCACTTGAGCATCAGCTTGCCAAATAGACGTCTGCCGATCCTCTAGGCTCATGGTATTAAAACCTGAACTATTCAATACATAATCATCTGAAGAAACCTCGACTGCCTGCGGTAGAAATTCTCCATTGATACCATTATTTAATAATGCCTGACAGTCTTGGAGGGTAGCGGGAACAACCTGGCTCTTATCAGGTTTTAGATCCAGATACCGCTCACAGGAGCTAAGTATAATTCCCAAGCCTAGAATTACATATATGAAGGTCATTTTCATCTTATTCATCTTTTAAAAATTAGCATTCAATCCGATTGCAACTATCCGGGGAGCACTATATCCAGGTTGATAATCTGGATCGAGCTTCTGTTTATTGGTGCGCCAAATGAGGCCTAGATTGTTCATATTAACAAAGAAGCGGGCTGCACGCATTCCCCAAAGTGGTTTATCCAGGGTGTAGCCAAGTACCAAATCTTGCAAACGAATATGATCCCCCTTCTCCACCAAAACGGCTGACTGCTCGTAAAATTCGTTTCTATTGGAATCATTGGGATAAATAAAGGATGGCACATCGGTTTTCTGCTCGTCACTTGGCTGCTGCCAACGCAAACTATAATCAGAATGACCTTCTTTAATTCCAGGGCTGAGAAAGCTTGGTAGAAGAGCAGAATAATTAACACTTTCGCGTCTAAAATAATAACCAAACTTGCCCGTGATATTCGCAGACAGGCTAATATTTTTAAATGTAAACGTATTGCGGAATCCGGATATATAGGTGGGCGTGCTCGGTCCAAAATAGTGTAATTGGCTAGGATCACTAGCAAAAATAGCGCTGTAATCTTTACTGATTTGTCCATCAAGATAGCCTTGCGGATCACCAGTTAAGGGATCCAGACCGCCCCAAGCGTAGGCAAAAAGTGCCGAAGCAGGCTTGCCGACCATATGAATACTATTGACTGCTGCTATACCAGTTCCCACAAAGCTTTGGCTGGTCGGTGGATTAGTTGGTTTGTAGGCTGTCACCCTATTGGCAGCATAACTTACGAAAAAATCGGTAGTCCAACCGATATGGCTTGTAGGAGAAAGGTTAACAGAATGTAGGCTCAAATCAAAACCTTTTGCTTTTAAAGCGGTATTATTGTATAATGCGCCAAGAAATCCAGTGCTATAGCCTAAGGGAGCGAAGAAGAGCAGATCTTGGGCATTTTTGGTATAATACTCAATACTACCGGATAATCGCTTATCCCGAAGTCTAAAGTCCAACCCTAGATTGAGCATGCCAACACGCTCCCAGCGCAAATCATCATTGGCAGGACGAAGCAAATTGGCATAGGGTAAATTATAATTATAGTCTGGGTATTGCTCATATTGAATCGTACTGAAAGCGCTGACCAATGGATTGGTATTGCCCTGATAACCATAGCTACCCCGCAACCGTAAATACGGTAATGCTGTCAGTGCATAAAAGGGTTCTTTGGAAATTTCCCAGCTGGCCCCGGCCGACCAAAAAGGAACCCCCTTTTGATTGGTATTGACGCCAAAAAGATTGGCTGCATCCTTACGTGCACTCCCTGATAGTGTATACCGGTCTAAATAAGTATAAGCAGCATTGACATAGCCCGACACAAAGCGCTGAGTTTGATCAGAAAAAGAAATTTCGCTAGGTAAAGTTTGATAGGCCCCAAAATTGATGATACGCATCGTATTGTTGACCTCCGCAAAAGTCAAGTTATCTTCGTCATAGCCATACACCGTTCGGGTATTGGACGTCCGATTATTTTCTCTGCGCTCAAAACCGATTACCGCCGTCAGCTGATGTTTATAGGTCCAATTTTGATCGATATTAATCTGCCCACGCAAATTAGATGTTCTGTTGTTACTATTGAACTGCTTTAAAATACCACCTAAAGGTAGATTGCGCAGGAGTTCACCGTTCGGAAATTGAGTTAGAAGATTGATTTTATTTCGGGTATAATAAGAATCCTCTCGATACAAGTCACGACCTTCTCCCAATCCCCTTCCATATTGGTAACTCAGCTCGGCCTTCAGAAAATTAGTAATCTTGTAACGCGCGGCAAGATTGAGCAACAGGTCGTAGTTTTTGATCGTGTTGTAGCTGTCTTCCATATCTTCTAGCGGACGGTACCGCCAGTCCAAATAACGAGGATCGGCCTGTTCATCCAGAAACTGACTGCGGATATCACGCCCCACCACCAAAGGATTTCCCGCTTCATCCGCTAAGAGCATATAGGGGTTTGTTCCCAATGTATACTGTAAACCAGGACTCTGAGATCCCCGCAAACGACTGAGCCTTTGGGTATAGAGGGTACTAGCACTGATCTCTAGATTGGTTAACGGTTTGTACGAAAAATCTGTCCGTAAGGTTGCTCGGTCGCTATTATTCGTACGTAGCTCTTGCAATTGCCGATCGTAACCCCCCGAGATATTATAGTTGAAGGACCTTGCACCTCCGGAGAATGCTAATGCATACTGTTGACTAACGGCTGGCCGATACGCATAGCGCAGGTAATCATGCCGTACATCCAGGTCACGCCACTGATCGATCTGTGCCTCTGCCTGACTCTCGGTGAGCTTGGGATTGGAACCTAATGTCTGTGCCCAAGTCTCTACTACTGGAGTCAGAAAAGGCCTGGAAGAGGTGTTATTGATCGCCGAGGTATAAGCACCCTCTTTAAACAAACGCGTCTCCACATCGATCCAGTCCGATGTGCTCATCTGCCTTAAACTGAACAGATCTGGTTTGGCGCTGACTGCCGTATTAGCAGTAACCGAAACAGATAATGGACGATCATAAGCTCCTTTTTTGGTTGTAATCACAATAACCCCATTGCCTGCCCGCGCCCCCCAGATCGAGGATGCAGCCGCATCTTTCAATACGGTAATGCTTTCCACATCATTGGGATTGATGCTACCGATATCACCATCATAAGGAAAATTGTCTAGGACGATCAAAGGCGGAACCGTTGCATTATCCATAGAACTTAACCCCCGGATACTCATATCTTCAGGACGAGGAGCACCACGATTACCTCTTCTATCTACCAATAAACTCGGAGTTAGTCCCTCCAAACGGGACAAGATATTAGCTCCATTACTTCTGTTGATCAGCTCTTTGTTCAAGAAATCGAAAGAACCTGTCGCCCGCTCTTTGGGTACCTCTTGATAGCCGGTATTAACAATAGTCACCTCATTCAACCCTTGTGGGAGCGGCACCATACGAATGATCAGCTCCACATCAGCCCCCGATACACTTACCTCTTTGGTTTCATAACCTATATAAGAAACCGAAAGAATCGCATCTCGACCAGGTACATTCCACATAAAGTCACCAGACTCACTACTGGTTATACCGATATTCGTTTGTGAACCTTTCAGCCTAATAGTCGCACCTGGCAAACCTTTTCCCTTTTCATCAACGACCTTCCCCCGAACAGTAATCTGCTGTACTGAAACCGCTACTCCTTTGACCGCAACCTGTGACCCCTTTGGTAAAGATCGGATCACAAAGGTTGCATCGTCTAGACTGTAAGCCAAAGGTTTACCTATCAGTAATACTTCAATCACCTCACGCACCGGTGTTGAACGAAAATTCACTGTAATTTTTTCTCCTGGATTTAACGCTCCAGACGGCCAAAGTACATCGTAGCCGGTCTGCTCTTTGATCTGTTGAATGACTTCCCGCAACGTTGTATGCTGTTTACTGTAGGTCAGCGTCTGCCCAAAACTAGCTGCACTGACTTGCATAAATGCCACAATCCATAAAACAACTGTCAATTTCATGATGCATAGTATTTTTACAATACGGCCTTTGGAGCCGTACCAGAATTTCGTATTTTTTTTATACATTTGGTTAGCGATTAAATAAAAACTTGATTCATAAGCAGTTTTGTTTAATTCAACTCATTAGATCAGGGGCACGCCACATGCTCCTGATCCTGTTGAATGTCGCTATACTAATCAGCTGTCATTTTCTGTATCTTTCATCTTTTCATCTTTATTTAGGGTTAACGGATAGTTTGTGAACGGTTTCCTATCGCTCTACGATAATCTTTCGTTTTTCAATATGGAATCGGACCGCGTTGGTCAGCTCGAGCTTACGGAGTACTTGTGATACATGAGCATAGCGTGATACGGTTCCGTTAAATTTCATGTTCAAAGGTGCTTCTGGTTTATATTCAACTGTTACATTATACCATCGGGCTATCTTACGCATGATGCTCTCCAGGGGCTCGTCGTTAAACAGAAAATATCCTTTCGTCCAACTCATGGCATCTGTTGCAATCACCTCGTTGACTATAAATGCGCCCTCTGTCAAAGTAGCCTGTTCACCTGGACGCAGCACACGGTCGCTATTTCCTATCGTTCCTGATGCGTGAACACGCACCTGCCCCTCCAATAAAGTGGTACGGAACACAGGCTCATCAGCATATGCGGCTATATTAAAATGTGTACCCAATACTTCTACTTCTTGTCCAGGACTCTTGACCACAAAGGGATGCAATTTGTCTTTTGCTACCTCGAAATAGGCTTCTCCCGTCAGCTCTACAACACGTTTTCCTTCCTGCACCAGATTTGGACTATAAGTTAACTGAGTGGAGGCATTGAGATAAACTCGGGTACCATCAGGCAATCGCACCTGATACATTTCACCACGCGAAGTATTCAGACTATTCAATAATTTTTCTTTGCCAGAAGCGGGGTGCTGCTGAGCGGATAATTCGTAGATCAATTGTCCATCGGACGTTTTCCGAATCGTAAGACCGGCTTCATATGCAAGTGCTCCTTCTTCCTGCTCGGTCAAACGAATGCTCCGACCATCGGCTAAAGTCAGTGTAGCACCTGTTGTTCCAGGAGCAATATCCGTTACAATAGCGATGTCTGGTAGCCTAATATCTTGCTGCTGCACATAAAAATATAATCCAATAAAAAGCAAAAGTGAGGCTGCAATTGCAATAGCGATACGTAACCAAACTTTGTTCGGAGAAATCCGCATCTCAACTGGCGATTCAATAAAAACCTGAGCAAGCATACGCTCTGCTGCTCCAGGTCGAAAGCAATCATCAGCAACTTCATTAACACCAGTTACTTTGGCGCTGTCATCCATCAATTCCTGTAACCTCTGATCAAAGCCACCACTATGAACACAGTTATAAAACTCTTTGTACTCTAGTGAGCTGGCCTTTCGTCCGATATAACGCCAAAATAAATAATCAAATCTTGCTTGCATAATTTACTTTTCTCAAAATCCGGACAGATATCAAGAGGATTTCCAATCCAATTATCTGCCGCTTCATATATATAGAGCATATAAAGATGAAAAAGGGAGTAAGCAAAAAGAAAAAAAGTAAAACTACAGCTTATAAAATGTAAAACTGCTCTCGGAGGTTTTGGATGAAAAAAACGAAATTTTTAAATCCAACATCTAAAAATACGGTATATGTATATGCTCTAAAAATTTAAAGTATTAATGGAGTCGTCAGAATAATGATTAATCCGATATCAAACTTATTGGTTGCAATATCTTCTTGTATAAACTTAGTCGCAAGCTGGATGTGCTTTTTGACAGTGGTCGGAGACAGTCCAAGTTTTTGAGCAATTTCCTCATACTTGAGCCGATCATAACGGCTCATGATATAAACTTTACGCTGCTGCTCGGGCAGCTTTTCGACAGACTTTGCGATAATAGTACGAAACTCCTCTGCAGGATTGTCCAAAAGTGCCATTTCCTCCTCTTGCATCAGATATTGCTCCAATTCTGCCTGTAAAACTTTATGTGCCGCTATTTTCTTTAGTGCTTTAAACGTATCGTGACGACAGATCGTTAATAGATATGCTCCAAAACTGGTAATATTCTCTAACGTACTGCGCCGTAGCCAGATCTTGACAAAAGCATCCTGCACAATCTCTTCAGCTAAAATTTGGGAATCCGTTATTTTAAAAACATAAGCTCCCAACTGTTTATAATACCAGTAAAACAGTTTACTGAAAGCACGTTCATCACCATTTGCGGCAGCAAACATCAATGCAGATTCATTAGAATGTGGTCTAAAAGCCATAACATAGGTAGAAATAATCTTACTCAAATATAGAAAAACTATTCGCTATCCAAAAGTTTACCATTACTGCCTAAGTACCAACTAAAAAATGCATAGCTTATATAAACTATGCACGCAATATTCACAAATATTATACCGTCTAAATTAACCCCATAAAGCAGTTTGGGTAGACACCGATTAAAATCGTTAAGACGGTGGTCACGATAAAAAGTAAAACATAATTCATATTTATTGGAATATGCTTTCCTTCACCACCTCTAAAATACATCGCTACCACCACCTTTAAATAGTAGTAAACCGCAACTGCCGCATTCAAAACCGCTAAAATCAATAACAGAATATGATAATCAGCCATTACAGCGCTGAACATCATAAATTTTCCAATAAAGCCTGCTGTAAGTGGAATACCTGCTAACGATAGCATCGCTATAGTCAGGATAGCTGCTAAATAGGGGTTCTTTTTTGCTAACCCATTGAAGGACTCGAAATGATCTGAACCTATAGCGCGTTTCACTAAAATCAATCCGGCAAAAGCAGTTAGAGTAGCTAAAGAATAGGAAGCTCCGTACACAAAAATAGCATTGGCAGAGTTTATTCCTACACCAATAATAGCAAACAGCATATACCCTGCATGTGAAATACTGGAATACACCAACATTCTTTTAAATGACGATTGCATTAATGCTGACAGATTACCTATAAATAACGTGATTATAGCGATTCCCAAAAAGATTGGTATCCAAAAATCCTGTAAAGGTAATAGGGAGAAAGTAAACAAACGAAGCAAGCCGGCAAAAGATGCAATCTTAACAACAGTACTCATAAAGCTCGTAATCAAGATCGGAGCTCCATCATAAACATCTGCAGTCCAGAAATGAAAAGGTGCGGCACCGACTTTGAAAATCAGACCGATAATCATCAATAATATACCGCCGTAAAAAAGTGGAGAGATCTCATTAGGATGACTGGTGACATAACCTTTAATCATGGCAAGATCAAAGGATCCTGAAGCGCCATATAACAAAGTGATACCGAAGAGCAAAAATCCGGTAGAAAACGCTCCCATAATGAAATACTTAATCGCTGCCTCATTGGAAGCAGGATCCTTTTTTCTTATCCCTACCAAGATATATAAGGCAACAGACATAATCTCTATCCCTAAAAACAATAGTGCCAAATTGTGGAAACTATTGACCAACACTGCTCCAGTTAAGGAGAATAATAATAAGGTATAATATTCTGCCACATGATCACTAGAAGACGTGAAATACCCTTTAGATAGTATAAAAACCAGGAGCGTAATCACGGTACAAAGTATGGAGAATGCTACCGCATAATGATCAAATAAGACCATGCCGTTATATAAAGGTATAGCTACTCCTTTCCAGTCATTGATCAATAGACCGATGACGACAAGGAGTCCAACTAAGGATACCGGTAATAATGATTTATTTGCTTTAAATAATCCTAAATAAAGTACCAATAATGCTAATATTGATAATGTAATAATCGCCCCCATAATCGAATCTATTATTCGTAAAGTTTAAGTCTAAAATTATCTTCCGAGGAAGGTCGTTAATACAGCCAATGACTCTGAAGAAATATGCAATAAGCTATTTGGAAAAATTCCTAAATAAATAATCAATGCTGAAATGATTATTAGTGTATATAATTCGACACCAGAAATATCTGCAAAAGACGCAGTCTTTTCAGATGTTGTTCCGAGCATTGTTTTTTGGTATAACCTTAACATATAGACAGCTCCCAAAATCAAAGTTAATCCTCCGAAAACTGCATACCAAATGCCATATTCATAAATGCCTTTTAATAGTAAAAATTCACCAATAAAACCATTGGTTAATGGTAAGCCAATTGCTCCCATTACGATAATCAAAAACACAATTGCCAATCGTGGAGCTTGCTTTGCAATACCGCCTAAATCTCTTAAATCTCTTGAACCGGTTCGATCTTGAATGATATCAAGTACGAAAAATAAACCAACAACAGATATCCCATGATTAACCATCTGCATCATAGCACCACTCATACCCGTTAAATTCCAGGTAAACACACCTGCACTAATTAATCCGACGTGAGCAATAGACGAATACGCGATCAGTCGCTTAGCATCCTGTTGCTGGATAGCAATGATGGAAGCATATACAACAGCAAAAACACATAAAACCATCACTAGTTGACCATAGCTGGCAACAGCTTCTGGCACAACGGGCAATAACCAACGCAATAAACCGTAAACACCCATTTTCAACATAATCCCCGCTAATAGCATCGTGCCTGCAGCAGGAGCATGAGTATACGTATTGGGTTGCCAAGTATGAAAAGGAAAAATGGGTATTTTAATAGCAAAAGCAATAAAGAATGCCCAAAATATCCAACGTTGTGTAGAAGCATCCAAATCGAGTGATACAAAAGAATGCCATTCAAAATCATGGGTAGCAACCTGTTGGTGTAGATATAATATGGCAATCAACATCAATAAACTACCAAAAAACGTATAGACAAAGAACTTTAAATTAACTCGAATTCGATCTCCATCACCCCACAATGCACATATAAAATAAATCGGAATTAAAGCAGCTTCCCATCCCACATAAAATGTAAAAGCATCCATAGCAGAGAACACTAACATCAAACCGCTTTGCATGAAAAACATCAATGCATAGAAATCACCTTTAAAAGGTTTTTTAAAAGTCGTGAGCACAATCAATGGCACTAAAACATTTGTTAAAACCAATAAAGGCAAACTAATACCGTCAATACCAATATGAAAATTTACTCCAAGAGCAGCAATCCATGGATAGGATTGTTCATAATTAAAGTCACCTGAAGCATTGAATTGACAAATAAAAGGAATAGTCAGACCCAACGTGATCAAAGACAAAATCAACGCCCCTTTTTTCGCTAATGCATGTTGACATACAAATAGTAAAAAGATTGCGCCAATGATAGGGGTTAAAATAAGTAAAAATAGGTTATCCATTGATTATCAAATAGCTATTACAATGTTAAAAACTCAATAAACCGTATATAAAGATGGCAATTGCCCCAACTACCATCAGTAAAAGATAGAAACCTACATTTCCACTTTGTAAAAGACGTACTCCCTTTCCTGTCATAAATGATGATCTACCAATTGCATTGACCAAACCATCGATGCCTGAAGCATCTACAACCTGTGCAAAAAATACAGATAACCAATTAATCGGTTTTACAATCAATTGATCATAGATTTCATCGACATAAAATTTATGATAAGAAAGTTTTGCAAGGCCAGTCCTTGCCACTTGATCATGCTGCGGAACAACCCCTTGCTTGACATATTTATTGTAAGCAACAAATGCCATTACTAAAACTCCAACAATAGATACGCCCATTAACATATATTCTGTACTATGCGCAATGGCATGCGTATGTTGTAGACGAGCACCATCTGCAAATACGGGGGATAAGAAATTAGCCAACCAAGCATTTCCCCCTAATACCTCAGGAAGATTTAAGACTCCTCCAAAAATAGATAATACCGCCAAAATAATTAAGGGAAAAGTCATCGATTTAGGAGACTCATGTAAGTGATGTTTTTGCTCTTCAGTACCTCTAAAAGTCCCGAAAAAGGTCAGATAAATCAATCTGAACATATAAAAAGCAGTCATCAAAGCTCCGGCAAATCCCAAAATCCAAAAAACTGGGTTAGCAGCAAAAGCATGAGCTAAAATTTCGTCTTTAGAGAAGAAACCGGAAAAGGGAGGAATCCCCGAAATGGCAATAGTACCAATCAACATCGTGATATAGGTGACAGGCAACGCTTTTTTTAAACCGCCCATCTTACGCATATCTTGCTCATTGCTCATCCCGTGAATAACTGATCCTGCACCTAAAAATAATAAAGCTTTAAAGAATGCGTGGGTCAATACATGAAAGAAAGCTCCAGTAAATGCGCCTACTCCTAAGCCTAAGAACATATAACCTAGCTGCGACACGGTCGAATAGGCCAATACTTTCTTGATATCATTTTGTGTTAGTGCAACTGCTGCTGCAAAAAGTGCAGTGCAGACACCTACTATTGCAATGATCTGAAGCGTAAGAGGAGAAAGAACAAACATAATATTAGAACGGGCGATCATATATATCCCAGCGGTCACCATGGTAGCAGCGTGTATTAGAGCTGATACAGGTGTCGGTCCAGCCATAGCGTCCGGTAGCCAGGTAAATAAAGGGATCTGAGCAGACTTACCCGTCGCTGCAACAAATAATAAAAGTGTAATCGTTAATAAGGTCATATCCCCTACAGGATAGTTTTTTGCAGATTGAAAAACCGTTGCAAATTCTAAAGAACCAAATGCATTGAATATAAAGAAAACGGCTAACAGAAACCCCAAATCACCGATGCGGTTCATGACAAAAGCCTTCTTCGCGGCTGCGCCATAATCACTATTTTTATACCAAAAGCCAATCAATAAATAGGAACATAGTCCTACCCCTTCCCAGCCAATAAACATGACCAAGTAATTCGAGCCCATCACGAGCAGCAGCATAAAAAAGATAAACAAATTCAGATAGGCAAAATATTTGGCAAAGCCAGCATCCTGATGCATATATCCAATCGAGTAGATATGTATTAAAAATCCTATACCCGTTACAACGAGTAACATAATTGCACTTAAAGGATCGACCAGAAAAGAAAGAGAAATATCTAAATTCCCAATCTTGATCCAATCAAAAATATGATGCAGTATAATTCCACTTTCACCATTTATACGGTCCTCATAAATAGATGCAAATAGGGTACAACTCAATAGAAAGGAAACAAATACGGTAGCACTACCGATAAAACCTACCAAACCTTTTGAAAGTACCTGTCGTCCTAACCCATTAATCAGAAATCCAATCAAGGGCAATAAAGGAATTAACCAAATTAAATCACGCATAGCTATTATCTTTCTTTTTTTAATGCTCTAAATTACCAACGAAGTTTATGTAGAGACTCAATGTCTACTGACTTCGTATTTCGATATACCATAATAATAATCGCTAAACCGACTGCAACCTCTGCTGCTGCCAGCGCCATGATAAAGAATACAAATACTTGGCCCGACGCATCACCATGTTGTACTGAAAATGCGGCTAATAAAAGATTAACGGCGTTCAACATCAATTCAATCGACATCATCATAATGATGACATTGCGACGAATAAGAACACCGATAACACCAATGACGAAAATTATACTGCAAAAAATCAAATAATGATTGATTGGAACACCTTGTAATTGTTGAATTGCTGCTTCCATTATACTTTCCTTGTTTCTTTTTTCGCCAATAAAACTGCCCCAATCATAGCCGTTAACAATAGAATCGAAGACAATTCAAACGGAAGCAGGAACTCTTTAAATAATACTTTTCCCAAATTTTTCACTAAACCGATATCAGGATCTTTTACAATCAAAGGATTTGACAAGTCAAAAACTCGAAATGCACCAAAAAGAACAACTACCAAACAGCAACCTGCAATCACACCCATCATTTTTACTAGATTGGATTTCATAGGCTCTGTATCTTTATTGAGATTCAACAACATCAGTACAAATAAAAAGAGCACCATAATTGCACCCATATATACAATGAAATTCACCACAGCCAAAAACTGTGCATTTAATAAAATATAGTGAATGGTAAATGTAAAAAACGTAATTACGAGATACAGAACACTATGCACCGGGTTTTTCGTGAAGATGGTCATCAGCGCGAAAAAAATAGAAAGGAAAGCAACTAAATAAAAAACGGTCATAAGTCTTTGATTAACTATTCAACTTTGTAATATCAAATTTTGGTTCTACCAACTTATCTTTTCCATAAATGAAATCTTTACGTAAATAATCGGCGGTCACATGTGGTCCATCCAAATAAATGGCTTCTTTAGGACATGCTTCTTCGCAAAGACCACAGAAAATACAACGGAGCATATTGATTTCATATACTGCGGCATATTTCTCTTCTCGGTATAAATGCTTTTCGTCATTTTTTCGTTCTGCAGCAATCATCGTGATCGCCTCTGCGGGACATGACAAGGCGCATAATCCACAAGCTGTACAACGCTCACGCCCTTCTTCATCTCGTTTTAAAGAGTGTTGTCCCCTAAAATTTTTAGAAAAAGGTCGTTGTTGCTCGGGATATTTAATCGTAGGTATTTTTTTAAAAAAATGTCTTAACGTAATGGACAAACCTTTTACAATGGCTGGGAAATAAATCCTTTCCATAAAATTCATCGGTTTCTGTTCTAAAACTTTTTTCCTATTACTTAGTGGTTGCATAACGGTTCCTTTCTATGAAAAATATGTATCCTTAATCAATGTAATAATTCCTGTTAAAACGATATTTGCTATGGCTAAAGGGATTAACATCTTCCATCCCAGATTCATTAATTGGTCATAACGGAATCTTGGTAAAGTCCATCGCACCCACATAAAGAAAAAGATAAAAGCAAATATTTTAATAAAGAACGCCAATACGCCTAGAATCGTTATCCAATTCTCCGAAAGACCTAAGTCATTCATAAAAGGGAAATTATACCCTCCGAAATAAAGAGAAGCCATTAATGCCGAGGAAACAAACATATTGATATATTCAGAGAACATATAGAGTCCCAATTTCATCGAAGAGTATTCTGTATGATAACCTCCGACCAATTCGGTCTCACATTCTGGCAAATCAAATGGAACACGGTTACACTCCGCAAAAGCACAAACCATAAAAATGATAAAGCCTAACGGTTGAGACCAAATATTCCAATTAACAAATCCCGATTGGCCTGCAACGATCTCTTTTAGGGATAGTGATCCTGTAATCATCAATAAAGCAATAATGGATAATCCCATCGCAATCTCATAACTGATACTCTGTGAAGCAGCTCGAATAGCCCCCATCAGAGAAAATTTATTGTTCGATGCCCAACCCCCTAACATAATACCATATACCCCCAATGCAATGACACCAAACATATAAAGAATACCGACATTCACATCCGCAACTTGTAGTGAAATTACACGATCACCGATCGTTAACGATTGGCCCCATGGAATAACAGCAGAACTGATGCATGCTGTAATGATAGCAATAGTGGGACCGATGATAAATAAAGCCTTATGTGCTCCGGCAGGAATGATTTCTTCTTTAAAAAAGAATTTCCCACCATCACAGAATGGTTGCAATAAGCCAAAAATTCCTGCTCGGTCTGGACCGTAACGATCCTGCATAAATCCAGCAATCTTACGCTCCGCCAATGTCGAGTACATCGCGATCACAAGTGTGACAACAAATACAATTGTGACAAGGGCAAATTTTTCGATGACAAATGACCACTCCATATTATTTCAATTTTTCAGTTCTAGCCAGTTGTTCTAAATTTTGTTCCTGTAGTACAGGATCATTTTCAATAACTGCTGGTGGATTAAAACGCGTGTAATGATTAGAAGCAATCACAGATTGATCGCTAATTGGCGTTGGTTCCTCTAATTTCCAATCGCGAGTTTCTTTTTTATCATAGCGACAGGTATTACAGATAAATTCTTCTACTTCACCAAATTCATCTTTCCTTGCGGTCACACGTATAACATCAGCCCCTTTATACCATAAAGTCACCTTACCTGAGCAAGTTGGACAATCACGATGCGCATCTACAGGTTTTGTAAACCAAACACGGTTCTTAAATCGGAAAGTTCGATCTGTCAAAGCACCTACCGGACATACATCAATGACATTTCCTGAAAAATCATTATCAATGACATTTTGGATATAAGTCGAAATCTCAGCATGGTCTCCACGTCCTATAATACCATGGACACGTTTATCTGTGATCTGATCCGCAACAAATACACAGCGATAGCATAAAATGCATCGATTCATATGCAATTGTATTTTCTCTCCAATGTCAATACGTTCAAATGTACGGCGATCAAACTCATAGCGTGTCTGCGCAGAACCATGCTCAAAACCCAAATCTTGCAATTTACACTCTCCAGCCTGATCACAAATAGGGCAGTCCAGTGGATGATTTATAAGTAACATTTCGACGATAGCTTTACGTGCCTCGACAACATCAGGTGAAGTGATATTTTCAACTTCCATACCATCCATAACCGTTGTTCGACATGAAGCAACCAGCTTGGGCATCGGACGAGGATCTTTTTCCGATCCTTTTGATACCTTAACCAGACAGGTACGGCATTTACCCCCAGTGCCCTCCAATTTGGAATAGTAACACATCGCTGGAGGAACAATATCTCCACCGATCTGACGTGCCGCGTTCAAAATCGTAGTGCCTGGTGTTACTTCTACAGGAATACCATCTATAATAACTTTCAATTTTACCTCTTCTGCCATCTTCGTATCTCGTTTATCAATCTAATTAAGAAACAATCGGTACTAAAGGATCTGCATAATGTGCTAATCCATAATTTCTTGTCAATGCATCCTCTGGATGATTGATATGCCATTCAAACTCATCTCTAAAATGACGAATCGCTGCTGCAACTGGCCATGCTGCAGCATCCCCTAAAGGACATATGGTATTTCCTTCTATACGTCTTTGGATATCCCAAAGCAATTCAATATCTGACAAACTACCATGCCCCATCTCAATTTTATGCAACACTTTTTCCATCCATCCTGTTCCTTCACGACAAGGAGAACACTGTCCACAACTTTCATGATGATAAAAACGACTAAAATTCCACGTATTACGGACAATGCATTGATCCTCATCGAAAGCAATGAAACCACCAGAGCCCATCGAAGTTCCCGTTTGGAAGCCTCCATCAGCTAAGGATTCATAAGTCATTAATCGATTTTGACCATTCGCCGTTTTTAAGATCAAATTTGCAGGTAAAATGGGAACAGAAGAACCTCCAGCCACAACTGCTTTCAATTTCTTCCCATTTGCCATACCTCCACAATATTCATCGGAATAGATAAATTCTTCGACAGACAAACCCAATTCTATTTCATATACACCTGGTTTCAGCAAATTACCGCTGGCAGATATTAATTTTGTACCCGTACTCCGTTCAATACCAATTTTGGCATATTCTTCACCTCCATCATTGATAATGGGGACAGTTGCTGCAATTGATTCAACATTGTTGACAACAGTTGGACAACCGTATAAGCCAGCTATTGCTGGAAATGGCGGCTTTATCCGCGGGTTACCTCTTTTACCTTCTAAAGATTCCAACAGAGCGGTCTCTTCTCCACATATATAAGCTCCAGCACCCGGTTGAACATAAATTTCTAAATCATAGCCCGATCCCAAGATATTTTTACCTAAAAAACCAGCAGATTTTGCTTCCTCTATCGCCCGTTCCAGAATACGGATTTGGGGCATCATCTCACCTCTAACATAGATATAAGAAGTTTTAGCTCCCAAAGCATAGCTGGAAACAATCATACCTTCCAACAGTGCATGCGGAATGTGGGTCATCAAAAACCGGTCTTTAAAAGTGCCAGGTTCAGATTCATCACCATTGCAGACTAAATAACGAGGCACACCTTCTGGTTTTGCCAAGAAGCTCCACTTCATTCCGGTAGGAAATCCTGCTCCGCCTCTTCCACGAAGACCTGACTTCTTAACTTCTTCAACAACATCATCAGGAGACATCGTCTTAAGTGCTTTTTCTACAGCACGATACCCCCCTTGTTGACGATATACTTCGAAAGTTTGGATTCCCGGGACATCAATATGTGTTAGCAAAAGTTTACGTGCCATTTTAATTCGTTTTTGAGCTTAAATCATCTATTAATTGATCGACACTAGCTTCTGTCAAGTTTTCATAAAACGTATATTCAGGGCCTATCTGCAAGACAGGTCCATATCCGCATGCGGCAAGACATTCAACTCCCCGCCAAGAAAATAAGCCATCAGCCGTCACTTCACCTTCTTTCACGCCCAATTTATTCTCCAGGTGCGTCATAATACGTTCGGCACCAACCAAACAACAGGGTCCGGTACGGCAGACTTCCAAAACATATTTTCCTTGTGGCTGTAATAAATACATCGTATAAAAAGTGGCCACCTCGTAGACCTCAATAGGTTCAATACCCAAATAGCCAGCAACTTTATTCATGGCATCAGGACTTAACCATCCAAATTCAGCCTGTACTAAATGTAAAATAGGAAGTAAAGCCGATTTTTGCCTTCCCTCTGGGAAACGCGCCACTACTTCAGCAAATTGATTTAGCAATGTTGAAGAAAATTCAACAATCTCATTATGTTTGACACTAAGCATCTAATTCTCCTGCAATAACGTTAAGACTACTCATATTAAGAATTGCGTCCGAAAGTAACATACCTGCACTCATAGGAGCAAACATTTGATAATTGATAAAAGAAGGCCGTCTGAAATGTAAACGATATGGCGTACGTCCACCATCGTGCACCAGATAAAATCCTAATTCTCCATTGGCACCCTCTACAGCATGATAAACTTCCGCCTTCGGAGTTTCCACCTCACCCATAACAATTTTGAAATGATAGATCAATGCCTCCATGTTGGTATATACCTGTTCTTTTGGAGGTAAATAGAACTCAGGAACATCAGCATGGAAAACTCCTTTAGGCTCATTTGCTATTTTAGATAGCGCCTGCTCGATAATCCGCATAGACTGCCACATTTCTTCGTTACGCACCATATAGCGATCATAGACATCACCTTTGGTGCCAACAGGGACTTCAAAATCAAACTCTTCATAGGAACAGTAAGGATTTTGAACCCGAATATCATAATCCACCCCTGTAGCGCGTAAAATAGGACCGGACCAACTATAATCCAAAGCCTCTTCCGCTGTCACAGAAGCTATATCGGAAGTACGCTCAATAAAAATACGATTGCGATCAAACAACTCCATAAATTCGGTCAAAACAGGAGGAAATCGTTTTAAAAACTCTTCAATTTTTGCAAATGCAATATCATTGAAATCTCGTTCGAAACCGCCAATTCTTCCAATATTAGTGGTCAATCGCGCACCACAAATCTCTTCAAAAATCTCATAAATAAACTCTCGCTCTTGCATGACATATAAAAAGCCTGAAAAAGCTCCTGTATCAACACCAAGAATCCCATTACAGATAATATGATCTGCTATACGCGCCAATTCCATCACAATAACACGCATATATTGTACACGTTTGGGAATTTCTATTTTTAATAACTTTTCAACAGTCATATGCCAGCCCATATTATTAATAGGAGCAGAACAATAATTCAATCTGTCTGTTAAAGGTGTTATTTGATAAAAAGGTCTGTGCTCAGCGATCTTCTCAAAAGCACGATGGATATAACCGATTGTTGACACACCACTTACGATCCGCTCTCCATCAATCTGAACAACATTTTGAAACACGCCATGTGTAGCAGGATGCGTCGGACCAATATTCAAAGTGATTAACTCATCCTGAGGATCGTTATCTTCATATACAGGTTTATTGGGGGATATCTTGGTAATAAAATCGCTCATAATTGGTCTGCTTTTTAACTTTAACGGCCGAAATAAAGATCTTTCTTATCGACACGATTTGGATCTTCTAATGGATATTCTTTTCGCATTGGAAAGACTTCCATATCATCTACATTTAAAATCCGTCTTAAATCTGGATGACCCAAAAATTGGATTCCATAAAAATCATATGTTTCGCGCTCCATCCAATTTGCACCTTTCCAAATGGTAGTTGCTGTTGGAATTGCTGGATCTATACCATCCACCTCCACTTTAACACGAATACGAATATTATTAATCAAACTATTGACATGATATACAATTTCAAAAGCCTTTTTTTGAAGTGGATAATGAACAGCAGTAATATCTGTCAGATGAATAAATTGTAATTCTTCATCATATTTTAGAAAAGTTAAAACATCAATAATGGCATCAACATTTACATGAACAGTCAAAAGATCATATTCATCACGGAGTGGTGAAACATCGGTACCAAATTGAGAAATTAACTTATCTAATAAATAGGTGTTATCAAATTTACTCATAAGTTTCTATTCCATATTTTTCTAACAAAGCTCTATATTCAGGAGTATTTCTTCTATTTAAAGACTCACTTTTCACAATATCCTGCAAACGTAGTACGCCATCTAAAATTGCCTCAGGTCTTGGTGGACAACCAGGCACATATACATCTACTGGAATGATTTCATCAATACCTTGCAAAACAGAATAAGTATCAAAAATACCTCCGCTAGATGCACAAGCACCCACAGCAATTACCCAACGTGGTTCCGCCATTTGTGTATAGACCTGCTTTAAAACGGGTGCCATTTTTTTTGCAATTGTACCCATTACCAATAGCATATCAGCTTGACGAGGAGAAAAGCTTGGTCTTTCTGCACCAAAGCGAGCAAGATCATAAGTTGACCCCATCGTGGCCATAAACTCAATTCCACAACAAGAAGTGGCAAAAGGCAATGGCCATAAAGAATTTGAACGCGCCAAGCCAATCGCTTTATCTAAACTCGTGGCAAAAAAACCAGCGCCCTCAACTCCCGGAGGTGCTTTGGCCAACTTAATATCGCTCATGGAAATATAATTTAAAGTGGTTTATAGTTGTGTGCCTTCGCACATATCAAAACTAACATTTTCTGAATAAAAATCAAGCGGTTAGCATAATTTAGAACTATTCTAATCCCAGTTCAATGCTTTCTTTTTGATGACATAGATGAATCCTAAAAGCAACATACCCATAAAGACAAACATCTGAATCAAACCTTCGAAACCAAAATCTCGAAAATTAACAGCCCAAGGATACATAAAGATAACTTCAACATCAAAAATGACAAACAAGATGGCCACTAAAAAATATTTGATGGAAAAGGGCTGTCTAGCATTGCCTATCACTTCTACACCAGATTCAAAAGAAGATAATTTGTTTTCAGTACGAACTTTGGGTCCAATTAAATGTGTAATAATAATGGTTCCAATACCAAATCCTGCTGCAACAATAAGTTGGAATAAAATTGGTAAATAATCAATTGGTGCATTTGCACTAACTTGTTCCATATCAAAATGTTTATATTGGTAAAACCTAAATTTAAGAAAAAAATAGGGTAAATCAAAAAAGGGTGAAACAAATGTTTCACCCTTTTTTCAAAATATTGATCAGCTTATTTTAAACCTTCTAAATAAGATTTAGCGCTTTCATTTTCAGGATCTAATTTTAAAACCTCTTGAAAACTAGCTTTTGCTTTTGCAATTTCATTTTTGTTATATTGATAGAAACCAATATAAGTATGCGCATCAATTAAATATGCTTTATTTTTCTCTTGTGTTCCTTTTTCATTAACCACTTGGATTAATTTTTCAAAAGGAGCTACGAAATCTCCTTTAGGTGCTTCTAAATTATCAGCTCCTAATGCTGAAAAAGCTTTGTAATACAATGCGGTAATTAGATACTTGTCTAATACTTCAGGCTTAGTCGCTTTTTCAATTATAGCTAATTGGGCTTGAGATTCTACAAAGGCAGCAATCGCTTCATCTCTTAAAGCTTGATTGATAACTTTTCCTTCCTCATCTTTACTTTCTTGATCTTTTTTGAAACCAATTAAATAGTTACCCTCACCAGCATAATAATTTGAATCATAGTAGTAGTCAGTATCAGGATACTTGGCGATGATTTCAAACAAAGATACTGCAGTTGCAGTTTCTTGATCTTGATATTTAGCAAAGGCCGTTTCTGCCACTTCAGCTAACAATTCTTTATCTGCATCGATTGCTTTCTGAATATGAACGATACCTGACTCCACCTTTTTGTTTGCGACATCAGATAAACCGGCATACATATGATCTAATGGAATGATACGTGTAGCATCCATCTTAGCAAACATTTTTTCTAAATATTCAGCAGATTTTGTGTATTCTTTATTTCTAAAAGCGTTATAAGCTAAGTAACGATAGATTTTTGGATCTACATCAGGATTTTTAGCTAACTCCTCTGAAACAGTTCCTAACTCATCATATTGTCTAGCATATACCAAGAAATCGGCGTAACGAATCTTTGCTTCCAAAGAGTTATCTCCATTGACTTCTAAGTATTTTTTATACTGCTCAACCCCTTTTTTATTCAATTCTACATATTTCTCATCAGATGTACCTGGAGCTTTTGACCACATATTGTAGGTCTCTGCTAACTCACGGTAAGTAGGTGCATATGTAGGATTTTCTTCTGTAATGGTCGTTAATTGAGCAATCGCCTCATCATAAGCCTGTGCACCACGAACGATAACAGCGAGACCAATTTTTGCACGAACTGATGCAGGATCTAATTCAGCAGCATCACTGTAGCTTGTATAAGCACTACTTGCTTCTTTCAATCCTCTATAAGCATCACCTAATGCCAATGGAATAGCAGCATCTTTAGTATTCTTTGCTTTGGCTTGTGTTAAGTAATCTAAAGCTTTTGCATAGTCTGGCTCTGGAGCTTTAATATAAGCACGTCCAATTTCCAACAATTCTTCGTAATCCTTTTTCTTTAAATTAGCACTTGCAGCAGAAAATTTAGACTCAGCAGATGCTTTGTCCTTTTTCAATAAATCAATATAACCCAAACCAACATTGTTAATCAATGATTTTGGATCAGCTGCTAAACCTTGATTAAACATAATCGCTGCTGAATCAGGCTTATCATTAACTAAATAAATCTGACCTAAATAGAAGTAATTATCCCCAACTTTAGCTTGTTTACTTACTAATTGTTGCAAAATTGTTTTTGCCTTACCGTAGTTTTCTGTTTCAATAGCCGCTCTAGCATCCTTTAAACTTTGTGCACTTGCTGTGCCAACAGAACCTGCTAATAACAGACTAAATAATAATTTACTGTTTGTCATAATCTATTGTTGTACTATTTTATATTCTAATTTAAACTATTTTCTTCTCTTATGATAATCTCTCTACCTGGCATTGTCACAGGAAGCAAACCTGCTTTTAATATAATGCGTTGTCCCCTGTCGCCCGTTAAGAAAGCACTAAACCCTAGACCCAAGCCCATATTCGGTTGATAATTCAAAACATAAATAGGTCTCGTAAAAGGGTACAATCCCAAAGACATATTGGATTGCGAGGGTTTATAAAACAAACCATCTTTCTTAGCGCCTAATGCATTTTCAACGCTCAATGTACGAATTTTATTCAATAAATCAGATTTTTTTTGAGCCATATCCAATATCCAATTGTAACCTACGATACCGATACTACCTTTATTTTCGCTAACATATTTAATAACATCTGCATTCTTTTCCAATGCGGAAATCGATGCCGGATCTATCTTATTTATAGATAAGTATTCCTTCAAAAATCTCAATGTACTGGAGTTAGCATTATCAAAAACCACCTTATACTTACCTTTAAGCTCACCACTTAACAATGATTTAACGTCAGAAAGAGTAATTGTAGTATCTGCATCAGCAATATTATTTATCAATACCACTGCATCACTTCCTATTTGATACTCTTTGGGTATAATTTTTCGATCTTTAAAATTTTTACCTTCCGCTTCAGTCAATTTACGGGTCAAAATAATAACACTAGATGAATCAGCAAGCAAGGCATTCACGGCTTTAATTTCGGGCTTAGCGAGTAACTGAATAGTTGCATCTGAGTAAGAACTTTGAAAAACATCAACTTGTTCCTTAAGAATCGGATATAATGTCTCATCAACAAGGACATTTACTTTACCTCTTAAAATATCCTGAGTCGGAGCTGTTGTTTCTTGTTTCTTGGAACGATTACAACTTCCCAAAATTAAAATCGCGACTAGCAATGTTAAAACTATTTTAAAGCTGTTTTTCATATGGCAATCAATTAATAAATAATGAAGATTTCAGATTCGTAATAAGGGCTTAATTAAAATTACTTTGCCATAGCCTTACAAAACGCAGAAAGGAATAAACAATAAGTACAATACCAAACAAAGTTTTATATGTTGGATTGATATCTAAAGGTAAATCCTTCCAAAAGATCACTAAGAGACCTAAACCAAAGTATAGGCCGAACATAAATAGTCCTAAAATAGACAGAAATCGCTTTATAGGCGATTTCTGTCTGTAATTTGTATTATTTGAATTAAAATTCGCCACTAATTACTGATTAATTGTGTTTAGGCGGATAGGTAATGTATAAGCTACACGTACTGGACGACCATTTTGAATACCTGCTCTCCATTTTTTAGCTTTTTTCAACAACCTAACTGCAGCTTCACCTGTACCATATTTAAGATCGCGTTTTACAGAAATATCTGTTAAACTACCATCCTTTTCAACGACAAAGGAAACCTCTACTACGCCATTAATTCCATTTTCTAAAGCTCCAGAAGGATACTCATATGTATCTCCTACCCATTTCATAAATGCTGCCATTCCTCCAGGAGGTTGAGGTTGCACCTCAACAGCATTAAAGATTTGGTCACCATTTGGATCACCATTTGGATCACCTTTGGACACACCTGCAGTAATAGCACCATCTTGCTTCTTAGTACCAAATTCACCTCTTGCTACTGAAGAACCTGCCGCACTACCTTTTAAAGTCATACGTGCTGGTGATTTTTTATCATCCTTGAACTCTTCCTGAGCAGCAACTTCCTCTTTTACCTGAGCAGCCGGAGCTACTTTTGGCTCTGGAAAACGTACCAAATCTTCTTTTGGTATATCCATTGCAACTTGTTGAGGCTTCTCTTCCTCAATTGGAAGTGGCTCTTCTTCTTCTGGCTCCGGTGGTTTAATTTCCTCCAAATCCTCTAAAGTCACTTCGGTAATAACTGGAGCGGCTTCAATAGGTTTATCAGGAAATAGACTTCCTCCGAATAATTTAAGAAGACTTAATAGTACTACGGCAACTACCACTGCCAACAAACCAACGTTGGTAGCTTTCGGAGCTAGTTTACGAAGCTCATAAGCTCCATACTCCTTATTTCTGCCTTGAAATACTACATCAAGCCATTCCTTTTTAAAAATATCTAATTTTGACCCAATCATATTTCTATAGTTTTCGTGATTTGTATAAAGACTAACTTAGTCATTATAGATATTATCACGTTTTAAAACATCTATTTCTTCAGGACTAATTTTCGCAATCATATAACGTTTAATATCTACGATCTTCATCTCATCAAGGATGTCAACAAGATCTTTTTGTGTAGACATATCACTAGGTCTAATAATCACGATTACATCTTTTCCGCCCGCAACACGAGGAACGTAAGCTTTTTTCTCAATTAAAACCTTGCGTATACCATCAGCGCCGAATCCTGCAACCGTAGGACCTTCTATAGGTGCTTTAACCTGTCCGTAATACCAAGAAACTTTGTTGTCAGATCCTAATAAAACAGTTACCGAACGATTATCTGCTGTTAATACTTCAGATTGCTCATCTTTAACTTTATTTTTATCAGGCATCGCAACATCCATTGCTTGTGGTTTATTTAAAGACGTAGTTAGCATGAAGAAAGTAATCAATAAGAACGCTAAATCAACCATGGCTGTCAAATCGACTTTACCACCGTTTTTCTTTGATCTTACTTTACCACCTTTTCCGCCCTTACCACTGTCTTGATTTAATTCTGCCATTTATGTCTTTTTATTAAATCAACACTATTTATCTTCAGCACGTAAACCAGTAATAAAACTGAATTTATTTTGCTTTTGATTACGTAATGTTTCGATTACCGCATTAATTGAAGGATACTTTTCTGCACCATCAGCTTTAATAGCAATTTTTAACGGTCCTGGATCAACAAAATCTTTGTTACTTTCCTTTTCCTTATTCAATTCTGCTGCAGCTAAACGTGCCGTTTGTACCCACTGGTATAATTCATTTGATAATGTTTCTGTACTATCAACTGGTATACCATTTTGAACCCCTTTTTCAAGACGCTTGCTTGGTTCCATTCCCAATACTTGCTTAATAGCTTTCATTGGAGCGCCAACATTTTCCATCAACGCAAATTGGTCGTAATCTTGTTGAGAAAACTGAACACCATATCTGGAAGACATTTTCTCTAAAGTTTTAACCCTAACATCACGATCTGTAGCGCCAAAGAATACTTTACCTTTATCTCCAATGGTAATGATACCAACATTAGAGTCTGGTAATTTATCTTTCGTCGTAGATGCTGGCGTATCTACCGGAAATGCTTCCGGTTGTTTTGCCGTTGATGTCATTACGAAGAATGAAAGAAGCAAGAATGATACGTCACACATCGCGGTCATATCAATGGAGGTACTGGCTCTTTTTACTTTTGCTTTACCCATTTTTAAACTTCTTTATAAATTAATTATTCAATCTCTTACTATATGATGCATTTGAAATTCATATTCCATAAAATAAAATTTCAAAAATCATATATTTTACTATTTGTGGTTCGCAGCGTACGTTTGTACGATAGAGAATCCAGCTTCGTCGATTGAATAAGTTAATTTATCAATTTTTGCAGTCAAGATATTGTACATTACAATCGCAATTGTAGAAGTACCGATACCTGTTGCTGTATTGATTAAGGCCTCAGAGATACCATTTGCTAATTTAGCAGAGTCAGGAGTACCACCAGTTGCTAACGCACTGAAGGCCTTGATCATACCTGTTACTGTACCTAATAAACCTGTTAATGTACCGATAGAAACTAATGTAGCGATTACGTTTAAGTTTTTCTCTAACATTGGCATTTCTAATGCTGTAGTTTCTTCGATTTCTTTTTGAATTGCAATTGTAGCTTTTTCTGTATCTACTGCAGTATCAGCTGAAACTGCTTTGTATTTTACTAAACCAGCTTTGATTACGTTTGCAACAGAACCTTTTTGTTTGTCACACTCAGCAATAGCTGAATCTAAATTGCCACCGTTAATTAATACTTGTACTTTTCTTACGAAATTACCAACATTCCCTGTTCCAGAAGCTTTTCCAATTACGATGAAACGCTCGATAGAGAATACCCATACCATAAAGAATAAACCTAATAAAACTGGTACTACAGCACCTGCGTGATAAACCATTCCTAAATAGTTACCTGGTAAAGGTTGGTTTTCTGGATTATTATCAATAAAGTTTGAAGGACTACCCATCACAAATTTCCATAAAAGGTAACCGAGAATGAAACAAATGATAATTGCAGCTTGTGCAAAGAAAGAACCTGAATTATTGCTCTCTTGTTTTGCAGCAGGACTTGTTTTAGGTGCGTTTGCCATTTTTCTAATTTTTTAGTTTTTTACTGTTGTTAAATATAATATGTTTTTTTTAATTATATGCTTTTCTAAGTATTCGTTTTAAAATTTGTCAAGCAAATATAGTCTTTTATGCCATATTTAAAATCTTAAAGCGAAATAAATTAGAAATATAAAAGAGACTTTAATTTCCCTTTACAATTTCTTAATATTCAGTTATCACCTCAGCGGTTCCGACTAGAATTTATGTGCTTCGCATCGTTTATCAGGAGAAAGCAATAAATTTTTTACAATGAAAATCATTTTTTTTTTGATATGCAAGAAAACAAACGATTTAATTTCAAATTCAAGTAACCGCTCACTCACCACCTTCTAACCTATCAACCCTCTTTAAACAATGCTAAAACGATTATTAATAATTAATTTACAGATGGTTACAAGGAATATAGCCGCTTAAGTGCATTCTTTTTAGATCTAAATAATACCATATTACCCACCTACCAATTTCACTTTGTATCCTTCTGAAAGTAACAACTCTGAAATTTTCTGTTTAAAATCTCCTTGAATCACGATTTGAGCATCTTTGGCACTACCACCAACTCCGCACTTCTGTTTTAAAAATTTCGCCAACATCTCCAGATCTTCTTGCTTACCTCTAAATCCACTAACCAAAGTCACGACCTTACCTTTTCGCATTTTACGATCCAATTGAACTTTAAGCTGTTGTTGCTGATTAGGAAGTGTTTCTAGATCTTCTAATAATTCAGAAAATTGATATTCAAAACTGTTGTCTGTTGAATATACAACGCCTTCATACTGTTGTTTCTTATTTTTACTCATAACTTTATTTAACAAATAACTTTTAAAGCCTTCGAAATAATACCGATATTCAGGCAATTACCCAAGTCAACTGGCTCACCATCAATATGTACGACAGATTTATCTGCCGTCTCGATCATAATATTTTTACCTGGTATTATTTCTACATAATCTGACTGGTCAGCCGATTTATTGAATAAGTGAAACAACATTTTTGGTAAAATATACATTGGAAATTGATGGACAATACACACATCTAATATCCCATCATTAACTGATGCCTGCGGTGCGATGTAGGCATTATTACCATATTGAGGTGAATTAGCAACAGAAATCATAAAAGCTTTACGCTCGTATTCCTTACCATCAATGCTCAATCGATATTCACATGGCTTGTATTTACTTAGTACATTGATCGCTGATTTTAAATAGCCCAAAGGTCCTCGAATATTCTCATTAGCAAAATTTTCACTGACGGATGCATCAAAACCTAATCCAGCGATATTAAAGAATTTTCTATCGTTAATGGTACCACAATCCACTTCGACAAATTCAAATCTATTAATACGACGAATTGCAGCAGTTTCATTTAACGGTATACCCAAATATAATGCAAGACCATTGCCCGAACCCTCCGGCACAATACCCAACGGGATACCACTCTCCGCTAGCGCAGAACCCAATTCGTTAATGGTTCCATCTCCCCCTACTGCGATCACCGCATCATACTGTTCTTCAATAGCACGCAAACCGATTTCATACGCATGATTTGCATAAGAAGTCTCTTGAAATGTAGGATCAAACTTTTGTAAATCAAGCACATCTAACACCTGCTTCTTAAATGATGTCTTATGCTTACCTCCCGAAATCGGATTGATAACAAACAGTATCTGTTTACGTTCTCCCATAAATCAAATATACAGTTATTCGCTAATTTCTTAAAACAATGTCAAAATTCTTAATTAAGATCCATTTGATCCATCAATTTAAAACTATTATACAAGAAATCTTTAATCTTAACAGAAAGTATTGTAGTTTTGTGTCGACAATAAAAAAATGTGGATTGATTTGCGTAGTTTATTCTTAATGAGAATATAACAGGAGATTGCAACCACAGTAAAAAAGTGCTAAAACCATCATATAGCAAGGCTATTTAGTACTTTTCTATTGAAAACCTCTCCAACGCAAATCCTTATTATATAAATAAAAAAGGTAATATGGCTTACTTATTTACGTCCGAATCTGTTTCAGAAGGACATCCAGACAAAATTGCTGATCAAATTTCAGATGCGCTGATCGACAATTTTTTAGCTTGGGACGAAGATGCACGCGTTGCAATCGAAACTTTAGTAACAACTGGACAAGTTGTTCTTGCTGGGGAAGTGAAATCAAAAATATATTTAGACGTTCAAAAGATAACCCGTTCAGTAATCGAACGTATTGGTTATACGAAATCTGAATATATGTTTGAAGCAAATTCTTGTGGCGTACTATCAGCAATCCATGAACAGTCTGCCGATATCAATCAGGGTGTAGATCGTAAAGCAAAGCAAGATCAAGGAGCTGGTGACCAAGGGATTATGTTTGGATACGCTAGCAATGAAACAGACAACTATATGCCTCTCGCTTTGGATCTATCGCATCGATTACTGTATGAATTAGCCGTACTGCGTCGTGAAAATAAAGAAATTACCTATCTACGTCCAGATGCCAAGTCACAAGTAACCTTAGAATATACAGAAGATCACAAACCTGCTCGTATTGATACCATCGTAATCTCCACACAACACGATGACTTTTCGACAGAAGAAGAAATGCGTGACCAAATTACTGCTGACATTAAGAATATTTTAATACCAAGAGTCAAAGCTCAATTAAAACCGGAGTTGCAGAGTTTATTTAATGATGAAATCAAATTTCACATTAATCCAACAGGAAAATTTGTCATTGGTGGTCCCCATGGAGATACAGGTTTAACTGGTCGTAAAATTATTGTAGATACTTATGGAGGTAAAGGCGCACATGGGGGCGGAGCTTTCTCTGGTAAAGATCCTTCTAAAGTTGATCGCTCGGCAGCATATGCAACTCGTCATATTGCCAAAAATTTAGTTGCAGCAGGCATTGCAGATGAGATATTAGTTCAAATTTCATATGCTATTGGCGTAAAAGACCCTATGGGTATTTACGTAAATACCTATGGTACAGCCAAAGTGAATTTAAATGATAGTCAAATTGCATCAAAAATAACCGAGATCTTTGACATGACTCCTTACGGAATTGAAACTCGGTTAGGTTTAAGAAATCCGATATACTCTGAGACAGCTGCCTACGGTCACATGGGTAGAACTCCTAAAAAGGTTACCAAAGAATTTGAAAACTCAAATGGAGATAAAAAAGTAGTCGAAGTAGAGCTATTTACTTGGGAAAAATTAGATTATGTTGATCAAGTAAAGACGTCATTTGGTCTATAATTAAAAAATATATCATAAAAAAAGGAAGTCAAAATGACTTCCTTTTTTTATGATAGTTAAACCGATACCTTATTAAGTATATTATTCGGCAATGCTAGCTGCTGATGTTTGAACTTGACGATTTACCTTTTTCACTAATCCTTGCAATACATTACCAGGACCAACTTCTACAAAAGCCTCTGCACCATCATGGAGCATATTTTGAACAGTTTGCGTCCAACGCACAGCCCCTGTCAATTGTGCAATCAGGTTCTTCTTAATTGTTTCAGCATCTGTATAAGAGCTTGCATCTACATTTTGATAAATTGGACAAATAGGTGTTTTTATCTCAACAGCTTCAATAGCCGCCTGCAGCTCAACCTTAGCCGGCTCCATCAATGGCGAGTGAAAGGCACCACCAACGTTTAATTTCAATGCACGCTTCGCACCAGCTTCTGTCAATAAAGCACAAGCCTTATCCACTCCAGAAATTGATCCAGAAATCACCAATTGACCCGGACAATTATAATTTGCGGCCACAACCACATCATCTACTTTTGAACAAATCTCTTCCACAACAGCATCTTCAAGACCTAAAATCGCAGCCATAGTGGAAGGTTCAAGTTCACATGCCCGTTGCATCGCATTTGCGCGCTGAGAAACTAATTTCAAGCCATCTTCAAAAGACAGTGCACCTGCAGATACTAATGCAGAGAACTCTCCTAAAGAATGACCTGCCACCATATCGGGTTTAAATTGATCTCCTAAAGCTTTAGCTAAAATGACAGAATGCAAAAAAATAGCGGGCTGAGTTACATTTGTTTGTTTTAATTGATCATCAGTTCCTGTAAACATGATATCTGTAATGCGAAACCCCAAGATATCATTTGCTTTTTCAAATAAAGCTTTCGTTTCATCATTTAAGTTATACAAGTCTTGGCCCATTCCTACGAATTGAGCTCCTTGACCAGGAAATACATATGCTGTTTTCATATTTAAAATTATCTATTCTAATAAACAAACTTAGAGAAATTGTATTTTATATACAATGAAATTGAATTGAATATCAAATACAATAAAAACCACCCGGCCATTTAAAAATATTTAAACAAATGATTTACAAGCAATAACAAATCATCTTTTATCTTTAAATTCTTAAAAAAGCAACATCATAATACATGAAAAACTAATCTTCAGGTACAAAACTTAGCGATGTCATATTCGTAGGATCCAAAATATCTCTCGATATTTCCAGTAATTCTACAGCTGTGATTGTTTTTATCTTTTCAATGATAACATCCAATTCTATGATACGATTATAATCCATCACATTTTTTGCGGCCGCAATAATCATACTCATTCTATTTTCTTCAGATAGTGCGATTTGACCGATAAATTTACGTTTGGCTTTTTGGAGCTGTCCAGATGTCATCTCTCTGTCGCATAATTTATTGAGTTCTTTAAAAACTAATTTTTTAGCCTTTTCTATTTTCTCTTCATCCGTTCCAAGATATATACTAAATAGGCCTGAGTCAGAAAACATCGTATAGTTCGATTCAATAGTATAGGCGATACCATGTTTTTCACGAATAGAAAGATTCAATATCGAACTCATTCCCATTCCCCCTAACATATTATTAAGCAGTAATAAGCCTGTCTTACGATCATCACGGAAACTATAAGCATGAGCCCCCAACATATAATGTACCTGATTGATTGGTTTTGGAGACTCCACATGACTGACTAATACAGGAACCACGTCATTTCGTTCTCTTTGAATTTTATTTTCAGCAACGGGCGCAAATATTTTATTAGCCAATCGCTCCACCTGCTTTAGCGTATAATCTCCCGTAATCGAGATTACGATTTCGTTTGTGTCGTAATTGGATTGAATAAAATCATGAATATCATTTTTTGTAAGGGCTAACAATTGCTCTTCAAGTCCTAGTATATTGTGTCCCAAACCCGATTTCTCAAATAAAAGATCCTCAAAATCATCTACGATCGATTCTTCAGGACTATCCAAGTAAGAAGCCATTTCATCTACAATAACTGACTTCTCTTTCTCTAATTCCTCCTCTGGAAAAGTCGAATGAAAAAATATATCTTCAAACAAGTCCAATGCTCTATCCAAATAGGGTGTCAAAAAAGAAGCGTGCACACAGGTATATTCTTTAGTTGTATAGGCATTCAGATCTCCACCAACAGCTTCCAAGTGATTCAAAATTTGGTTCGTGCTTCTACGTTCAGTTCTTTTAAAAAGGAGGTGCTCAATAAAATGTGCAACACCAAATTTACCTTCTTTTTCATCTCTCGAGCCAGCATTGATCAACATGCAGGCATGTGTAATCGGTAAATTTTGTGGTTGAAAAACCACACGAATACCATTGGATAAGCGTATTATTTCGTATTCCATATATTAATTTGGAGATTCTATTTTAATTATTCTTAATGCTGTATCGCATTATATTTCTGGGGTGAAAATCAAACCCTTGACTTTCATACAGTTTTTGCGCAGGTAAATTATGAGACTCAACCTCTAATAATACCAGTTTACATCCTTGCTCTTGAACATAATCCTTGACAAACTCAACAGCTTTTCTCCCTACGCCTTTACCTCTAGCATCAGCATTGAGAAATAACTCGTCCAACAAAGCTACCCTTCCCTTAAATTCAAAGCTAAAGAAATAAACAACAATAATATAACCAAGCACTAAATCATTTTCTTTAATTAGCCAAGACTGACCCAAGTTTTGATCATCAAGAAAAGTTTTAAAATTTTCTCGACTTACAGCAGGATCCATATCATATCCATCAATGGCATAGAAATCTTGCATCATGGAAACAATGGTATCGATATTTTCAAATGTTAATTTTTCAAATGTGAGCATAGTGCATTTGTTTACAGGCAAAAATAACTAAATAAAAACAGCCCTATTCTATAACATTGGAAAAATGACGTGGATGGGATATAGCATCAAATAAAAAATGGTCCTGATATTGCTATCAGAACCATTTAATCCACTTATTTTTCGGTAGATAGGTGGCAAGATTACATGCGAGGCGGACGCATTCCACCAGGGCCTCCGCCATCTCCTGTTGGGGAACCCAACGCAAATTTTTGAAATTTATAGGTAAATAACAACATAAAATACCTTCCCAAACGATTGGTACGACTATCGATAACCATCGACTCACTTACAGTTCTAGAAATATTAGTCTGCTCATTTAACAGATCAAATGCTTGTAAACGTATCGTTCCACGTTGCCCTTTTAAAAACTTTTGTTCCACATAAGTATTGATAATAAACGGATTGGAATTAATCCCATCACCATAGCCCTGATTAAACTGTTTCGATAGATCGGCTCCAAAGATGGTGGTAGGCGTGATATTAACAGATCCGATTAAAGTAGGTGTCCAAGATGAAATATTTGTCGTTCTATTTGTTAAAGAGTTTTTAGTATGGTTATACTGATATCTAACGCCCGGATTGAGTTCAAAATTTTCGGAAGGATTATATCTGAACATTAAACCCTGATTAAACACAATATTGTTAGATATATTTTTCAATCCAATATTGTCCAAACTATCTGTTGAAGAATAGCCTATTCTTTTGTTGTAAGAAACACCCCCCATCAGCATGATATTGTAAGTCTTTTCTTTCAACGATTTGCCGTAATGATAAAAAGAACTGATGCCAAAAGGATGATCATCTGATTCGTTTAAATAACGTGTTTCTGAAATTAAAGTCGTATCAACCCCGCCAGTATTATTATTTTGTAAACGACCTAAATATGACTTATTAAGGCTCACAATTTTATTATTGGCCAAATTTGCATTTAAAAAAGCAAAGAAGTTATTTCCCTTCTGAAAATCATTTTTGCGAAACCTAATATTCAATTGATGATTAAATTCTGGACTTAGGTCTGCATTTCCCATCACAATGCTCGTGCGATTAGTACTCATATCAAAGGGTAATATTTGCGTAACAGATGGTTCTGTTGTTGAACCGCTATAATTTAAGGAAATATTTGATTGGCGTGAAAATTTGTATTCAAATCGTGCAATAGGCATCCAGTTTAAATTATTACGATGAATAGGTACCAATAGATCGGAACTCAATGCATTACCACGCAATTGGGAAGGTTGCGCAGCAGCACCAATGGAATAAGTTACCTTGTCACCATTATACAAGTAATTAGCTCCGACTTTATGCGTAGTGAAAGAATAATCATAATTATAATCAAAGTTTAACTTCGGATCATTAGCAATTGGATTTTCATCACGATCAAATCCCTGTTGCAGATTTGAATTATCGTATTTATTCTTATTGAAATCATATGTAAATTCTAATCTTCCTTTCTCAGATAAAGGTTCTGTATAATTCAACGAGCCACCAGCATTCCAACTTTTATTACTTGCTTCTTGAATTGTTTTCTCATAAATCGAATTTAAAGAAGCATTGGCATTATTTGGATCTTCTAACAAACGTTGTAATATGGCATTCTGATCTTTATCAGTTTTAGCATTATTATAATTCATATTCAAGAAGATATTTCGACCACGATCACTTAGCTTCCTATTATACAAGCCGCTAATACCATATCGAGGAGCCGTTGATTGTGTGAAAATATTTTGATCTTGTGAATTATTAAACTCTCCATTTCTAAAAGTAATAGAATTTGTCAACGAGCTTGCATCCCCCTCGTCAAATCCAAATTGAGGAGAGATCTTGATGTAATCCTTAGCTGAAGGTTTCCATTCTAGATTTGCTTCAAAACGATGACTCCCGCCAATCGTATTTGCATTTGATTTTATACTATCATCTTGAATTATTCCTCTCAAGGTATTTTCTTGGAATTGTTCAGACAAAGTGACATTATTACTATGACTATAACTATAGCTACCATATACAGTCAATTTATCAGAAAAGTCTTTTCTCGCATTCAGTCCAATTGATCCCAATTTTGTAAGACCATCAGATCCACCAAACATACCTCCTCCACGACGTCCTCCGCCACCTTGCTGACGACGAGCGCCACCACCAGTGGTGCTAAAATCAAATAATGGCGCGTTCGTGTTATTTAGATTACCTAAGACGGAAATCTGCTCTCCTTCCCTCATGCCCATCCACATACCGGTAGCTTGATAACGATCTTCCGTACCATATCCAGCACGTAAAGTGGCCATTTGACCTTTATTATATTTCGGATCAATTTGAATATTCAACACTTTCTCCGAATCACCATTTTTATTACCTGTTATATTCGCCATATCACCGTAATCATCGACAATTTGCATTTTTTCGATGATATTGGCAGGCAAGTTTTGAGTAGCCGTCTTCACATCTCCACCAAAAAAATCTTTCCCATTAATACGAACGCGCTTTACAGACTCACCTTGCGCAGTCACATTGCCATCTTTATCCACGTCGACTCCTTGCAATTTCTTTAAAGCATCTTCAGCAACAGAACCATCACGCAACTTTAAGTCTTTCATGGTATACTCTAAAGTATCCCCTTTGACAACAACAGTAGGGACACCATCAATAACAACCTCTTGCAACAACTCTGACGACTGTTGTAAAGTGAAACTTGGAATGATATATTTAGTTTCTCCCAAAGGAAAGGTAAATTCTTGTTCAAACCTTTGAAACCCCAAATTTGAAACCGATATTTTAAACTTATCTGCTTTTACATTATTAAAAATAAATATTCCAGCGATCGAAGAACTTGTAACCAGCGAATCCTGATCGGAAATCAACTTTACTGACGCTCCAGCGACAACACGGATCTTGTCATCTTTCAACATACCCTGCACAGTCTTCGTTTGCGCATGAACTCCCCAGCTCAATAGCATACTCCAAAATAATAGGAAAGTAACCCTCATCATATTCTTCTTTTTTGTGATCATCATATATACTTTAACAGCAAAAGCCAATTATTAAATCATAAAACACGTTTTTAAACTTACTTTCATAAAAGATTTTTATTTCTTCTTTTCCACTTAACTTTTAAAACGAGCTTTTCTCTCGAAACAATCTATATACAAATTGCTGCAAGGAAATATGCATTAAAATAATTATACAAATGACGAGAATAGTAGTGTTAATAAATGTAAATCCCGAATTTTAACACAATAGTTACAATAAAGCCTATGCGATACAGATCATAACAATTGCCATTAAATAATAGGGAGAGGCAGAATAGATCCTAATCAATGAGGGCAATATTTATGGGGTAAAACACACCCTTATTTTTCACATTACCCTCACAAAATCGAACTATAATAATTTTCAAGCAACAAAATCATAGGCCAAAATATAGGATACCGGACTAGGGCTATTTGATAATATATTGTATTTTTGTCTCTTAAAAAATACAAAAGATGCTATTATCGTACTTTCAAGATGAACTTATAGAAGCGGGTTGTGATGAAGCAGGGAGAGGCTGTCTAGCAGGACCCGTCTTTGCTGCCGCAGTGATTTTCCCCAAAGATTATCATCATGAGCTCTTAAATGATTCCAAGCAGCTGAGTGCAAAAAAAAGAATGCAATTGCGCAGTATTATTGAACAAGAAGCAATTGCATATGCAGTAGCAAGTGTATCTGCTGAAGAAATTGATCGGATCAATATTCACAATGCATCCTATGTCGCTATGCATCGCGCATTGGATCAATTAAAATTAAAAGCCGAGTATATCTTAGTTGACGGTAATAAGTTTATCCCTTATCAGCAAGTCCCACATAATTGTATTGTCAAAGGAGACGGCAAGTATTTATCTATTGCAGCGGCATCCATCCTAGCCAAAACCTATCGTGATGATTATATGGATCATATTGCACGGGATTATCCAGAATATGATTGGTTAAATAATAAGGGCTATCCTACAGTCAAACACAGAAGCGCAGTACTACTAAGAGGAATAACACCGCATCATAGAAAAACCTTTAGAATAACTGATCCGCAGCTCAAGCTATTCTAAAGGTTTGACACAAAATATATCGAAAGCAATAATCTATTAGGTTGTTGCTTTTTTCGTTTTATCGTTTTTTACAGAATAATAAACTGCAGCAACTAAACCTAAGCCTAAGATTATTGACGCAATTAAAGTTAACATACCTCCAAGCTTATGAGATTCAGGATCAAATATAAATTCTACTTTATGATTTCCACCTGGTAATTGTAAAGCTCTCAAAATATAATCGGCACGGATGATTGGAACTTCTTTACCATCAACGAAAGCTTTCCAGCCTTTCTCATAATATACTTCGGAGAATACAGCAAATGCTTCAGTAGGAGTAGAATACTCATACACCATTTTATCAGGATGATACGATGTCAATTTGATCGATGCATTTACAGGCACACCCAGACGTTGACCATTGAATTTATCTTTAAACTCTTCGCTAACGAAAGCTTCTTTGGAAGGATTGAAGCTGCTGATTGCTTGCATTTCCTGAGCATTGTCCTTAACGAAAGTTACCTGATCGACAAACCATGCATTACCAGCAGCAGAGCTTCTGCGTTGAATACGCTGGCCCTTTTGCTCATCACCAGTAATGACGTAACGAACATTAAACATATCCAATACGTCTTCATTGACTGCTCCATTAAATTGATTTTCCAAAATCTCCTGAAAACGCATCAATTTTGCCGCATGATAACCTCCCAAAGATTTATGATAATAAGACGCACGCGCATCTGAAAATGGATTGGTAGTTAGATCAATCACTCTATAAATCAAATCTTTATCCATACGGATCAATTGATCTACTTCTCGTTCCTGAAATGCTTGGCTTGTAACCAAACGTTTCTCCATAAAAGATTTATCGTTTAAAAAACGCTTATCAACGCTCCATAGATCAAAAAGAAAAATAACAGCTAGTCCAATGATTAATACATTTGCGGAAAGCTTTTTCTTAATATAAAACCAAATCGCTAAAAAAGTAATCAGAACTATAGCAAAAGAACGGTATGCATCGGCACTTGCTACTGCAGAACGATCTTTGATCAAGCTATTTGCCCATTGATTAGCAGCATTTTGATCACCAACTTGCTGAGTCAAACTCGCGATCAATTGCGCATGATCTTTATTTTTAAAGCTTAAAAATAAATCAGGAACAAAGGCCACAAGTAAACAAATCACGCCAACACCGATAAAAGTATATAATACTTTCTTATCCAATTTTTCAATTTTATCTGCCTTTGTGATCAGCTCATTCAATGTTAATACAGCCATTAGCGGAATCAAGATTGCTGCAATAACCAGAATCGATTCCACTGCCCTGAACTTATTGTACATCGGGAAGTAGTCAAAGAATAAGTCTGAAACTAAAGTAAAGTTCTTTCCAAAAGACAGCAATAAAATCAATACTGTTGTTGTCAAGATCCACCACTTTAATCTATTATTGACAATCACTAGACCCAAGATAAATAAAAACAATACCCCAGCACCAAAATACCATGGTCCAGATGTAAACGGTTTATCCCCCCAATATACAGGCATTCGACTAGCAATCTCGGCAGCCTGAACGTTGGTCATTCCCTGTGCCCCAAAAGTAGACATCAAAAATTTAGCGACATTTGATTTTTCATCCAAGACGCCACTTGATCCGCCTCCATAGGCATTCGGAATTAAAAATGTCAATGTCTCTCCAACACCTTGGCTCCATTCGTAAGCATATTGTTTATCCAACCCCTTTTCTTTCGAAACATCTACCTTAGTTATATTGGCATGACCACGCGTACTTAATTTACTATATTCATAGGTTGGAATTAAAATAGAAGCATTCACCATAACCGCAACAATCACTGCAGCCAATTGTAAACCTGAAGCTATAAAAAATTCTTTGACTTTTTTATCACGAATCGCATATACCAATGCAAAGATGACATACACCATCAATGCAATAAGCATATAATAGGTCATTTGTAAGTGGTTGACACGAATTTCAAGAGCCATAAATAAGGCTAATAACACAGGTCCCCATAATCGGCTTCCTCTAAAACACATGATCACAGCTCCAATAACGGGAGGAATAAAGGCGATAGCATAAGCTTTAGTGACGTGTCCCGCTTCGATATAAATAAAATTATAAGAAGTAAACGCAATAGCAATAGCACCCAATGCTGCCAGCCAAGGGCGAACACGTAAGACACTCAATAGGAAATAACCACCCAATAAATAAAATAAAACGATATCAATGGGTTGTGGAAAAACGGTTTTAACAGCCGCTAGAATATAAGTTCCTATATTATTTTCACTTGCTGACCAAATCTGATAGGTCGGCATACCTCCAAACATCGAATTTGTCCACAAAGGTGCTTTGCCATCCTGTGCTTTATAGTCGAACATTTCTTTCTGTGCACCTTGAGCTTGCACGACATCACTTTGTGCCAAGGTCTGACCCTGCCACACTGGAGTAAAATAAAAGAATACAAGCGCTACAAAAATCGCTATAACGATCAGATGTGCTGAATTTTCTTTAAACCAATTTTTCATCTATATTATTAGGTTATTAAAACTTACGAAAACCAAAAATATACATTTGATTTTACAATTTATATTATTTTCCAAACCCACTACTTATTTAATCTATTCACCTTTTTGAATAAGCTTATTAATATTGGACAATTCGCCAAAAAGAACCAATATATCGCCTTCTTCCAGCAAAGTTTCTGAAGTTGCTATTCCAGATGCCTCTTTCACCTCCTTCTTTTTGATATGATCTTTGGTCTCCGTTATCTTTAGCGTTGTCATAACGATAACCTTAAATAGATTAGTAAGATTAGCTTCGCGAAGGGTCATACCAATATATCTTGCTGGAACCTTAGTTTCAATAATACTATATTTATCCGATACCTTAAACGAATCCACGATATCAATATTATCCAAACGCATAGCCAGTCTTTCTGCAGCCTCTTCTTCTGGCATGATATACTCGCCGATTTCCATAGCCTCAAGTACCGTTTTCTGCAGATCAGATACAATTCGTCCAATAATCCGCTTTACTTTTAATTGCTTCATTAAAGCTACAGTCAATAAAGATGCACCTTCATCCTCACCTATTGCAACAATAACCGCATGACAATCTTTTAAGGGCAAAGAAGAAACAGCTTCTCGGTCTGTTGTATCTAAACAAACAGTATGTGTCACTTTATCCTTCAATTGTTCCACTATAATTAGACTCTTATCCGCTCCAATCACTTCATGTCCCAATTCGGTCAAATGTACAGCAAGTGATCGGCCGAAATGCCCAAGTCCCAAAACAATATATTTCATATCAATCTGATTAATAGAGTATCTTTTCCTCAGGAAAAGTATAATTCCTCCGTGTTATATTCTTAATAAAAGCAACTAATAAAGTCAAAGTGCCCACCCGACCAACAAACATGGTCACCATCACAATAAATTTCCCTGCAACACTTAAAGATGGCGTAATTCCCAAACTAAGTCCGCAAGTCGTATACGCTGATACCGATTCAAACAATAATGCTTTAAAACTCTTATCCGGATCCGAAAACACCAAGAGCATAAAACTAATACCTATTGTAAATAAGGATAATAAAATAATGGCAAAGGCCTTATGAACCGATTCACTCGCTATACGCCTTTTAAAAAGCTCAATATGCTCCTTTCCTCTAGCTAAGGCTATGATATTCATAATGGATACAGCTATGGTCGTTACTTTCACACCTCCACCTGTAGAACCTGGTGAGGCTCCAACCCACATCAGCAGAATGATGAGTAAAACTGTCGGCATGGATATAAACGATAAATCAACACTATTATATCCCGCAGAACGAGAAGCATTTGCCATAAAAAATGAAGTCACCCATTCTCCAACCTGCCCATGTTCCAACGAAAGTGTTTTATTTCTTTCTAATAAAAAGAAGAATACCGTTGCAACGACAATAATAATAGCATTACACAGTAGAACTAACTTAGAATTGAAACTAAAATTCCAGGCCTTGTGCTTATAATTTCTCTTTGTAATAAGACGATGGTACCAATACACGGTAGAATCCTTAACATAAGAATATATATTCAATACAATTCCAAAGCCCAATCCTCCAAGTATAAATAAAACAGATAAAGCCAACTGGAAATTATAATTGTATTTATAGCCATCGTTTGTTATTCCGTTTGTTAATATGGAAAATCCAGCATTACAAAAAGAAGATATAGAATGAAAAATAGCAAAAAAAACTTGATTTCCTAGAGATGGAAAAAGAGTTGCGTCTAATGTGCTAAAAATTAATAATGCACCAAGAAGCTCAAATAATAAGGTTATAAAAATAATAGTTAATAGTGTTTTGACAACGGAACCCACTTTATTTTCACCAAGGATTTCCCCAAACATCAATTGATTCTTAAAAGAAAATCCACCAGAAAAAAAATAACCAAAAAATCCCGTGAACGTCATGATGCCCAATCCACCAATCTGTATTAAAACGAGGATAATAGTTTGTCCAAAAAGAGAAAAGTTAGTCGAAATATCAGTTACCGATAATCCAGTAATACACACCGCACTTGTCGCCATAAATAAGGCATCTATAAAACTTAGAGGAGCTTGCAATGTTGTCCTAGGCAGCATCAATAAAACCGTACCTATTAAAATCAATGCGAAAAAACTGATCACAAATAAAATCGTAGGATTAAAATAGAAATTATCAAAAAATAAAGTACTCTTAGATAATTCTGTAATAAACACAAGATATATTCCTAAATAAATCCACTGATCTTTTCCAAATAAATCCACAGCGGGAATACTTGCAAATCGTGCAATGATAATCACGGTGAAATAAGTCAATATGACTAAACCCGAATAATGTTCTACTTCAATTTTCTTTAATGCAAAAATAGACGACGCTGTACGAAGCCCCGTCATGATAAATAAAGCGTAGAACATCACATGAATGATACGATCTAGGAGATCTGCTAATTCAGGATCTCGCACGTATCCTACATTAAAAATAACAGCAAAAGCACAGATCATGCTGACATACAACATAATCTGATCCACAACGCCGTTTTTATATTTAAAGACGAACTTTAAAAAACTCAATATTGACCCCATCTGTCACAAACATACTCATAACTTAGGAAAAAGAGCAGCGATCAAATTACAGTGATATTTCACGTGAAACTCATTTGCAATCAATTTGATTTTGTTCTATTTCTCTTTTTTATCTTCGCTGTCTTTATCTTTTTTGAAAAGCTTTGAGACAAAGCTCTTTGTTTTACCAACAACAGTATTTGCCTTTTCAAGCGTATGCTGCGCTCGATCAGCAGAACGCATTAATTTCGCTTCTCTTTGTTTACTCAATCCAACACACTGTTTGATACCATCCAATAAACTTTGCCACAAAGTCTTGAAAAAAGTATGCTCAGGGTGTCTATGCCAATTTACTTTTCCAATAATATATTCTCCCGAAAGGTTGGGATTACTTCCATTTACAAGAAGCTCATTAACCAATAAAGAAACCAGACCTTTCTTTTTATGTGTACCATCTTCTTTCTTTTCTAAAATAGCAATTTTCAGATCATCATAATCAAAGTTAAATTTCCCCCAATTTCTGTGATCAGTTGCTTCCATATCAAACGCTATTTTTTTGATATTACCAGAAGTAATTTCGACATTCAGTAGCGGGCGTAAAATTTGGTTAAATGCAGGAGCTTTCATCGCTCCAACAGTGCCTTTATAAGTATGAAAACCTGTTTTAGATGTCATATCAAATCCAAATAAAACATGCAACCTCCCGCTATTCATCACTTTTGTAATCACATCGACGCGCATCCATTTATTTTTGATCAAACTGGCTGCATCATTTGTCATATTACTAATCGTTGCATAGCTGTTATCAAATGTGATCTTCCCGACTTGATTATATTTTTCACTCAGCTCTGAATAACTTATATCAGCATTCTGAACTAATACTGTATCTATTGCCATATGCGTCTTCATATGTAATAAAGCCTGATGAGGAGATCTTCCAATTTTATTCAACGGAGTGGATTTATAATGCTTATCCGAGTAAATATCCAATCGACCATTTTTTAATTGTGCCTTTGCCGCATATATTTTCTTATTGCGGATCAAATCGTTAAAATCGAAAGATTCGAAACGCACTGTGTCAAACTTCATCACAATATAACTCCCCCCCTTTCCTTTTGCTTTATAAAAGTCAGCTTTATTCAAAAGTGGTTGATAGGCGACCTTTGTCAATAAGATATTGCGTTCTTTTGTATTGATCTTTAACTTATCAAAGTTTATTTTATAAAAGCCATCCGATGTTTTATAAGTAAAACCAGGAACTTCTATATCAACCATTTTCGTGTGGTAAAATCGACTCACATCTAATATTGATGTAGAGTCTACCAATACATCTTGGATCTTTATATTGACTTTTTTTAATTCAAAATCTTGATAGATATTTTTTTGGAGTTGAGAATATTTAAAATTAACCCCATTCAATGCTATTCCAGATATTTGAATTCTTTTTAAGGTATTTTTAATTTTATCATATAACGGTTTTTTGACTTCGGTAGATGCAGTATCATTGTATGAGTGATATTCATTGATCATATGGATAATTGGCGTATCCAATACAACATTTTTGAGATAAAGCTCCTTATTCATGAGCATATCTTTAATCGAGAAATTTCGAAATTTTAATTTACTCACTTCGATTTGAAAGCGATTATCCGGCGCTTTTTTAACACTCTCTAATTGTCTATACACATTACTATCTGCCCTAAGCACAAGATTACTAACCGTAACATTTCCTAAAGCCAGATTAATATCTAAATCATCATAATCAACAGTATACAAGCTATCTGTTGAAGCGACCACAAGTTCTTTAAATTTTTGGTCCAATAGAGGCTTCCAGTGTACACTAAAATACCAAACGACACCGCCAAGCATTATTAACAGCGTCACAACGATGCCGATAACCCATTTCCAAACTGTCTTCATTAAAATGCTCTCCTTATCTTAGTGTAAATTATTTGGTTATTTTAAACTTAAACAAAACAACTTATTGATACTTTTGTTTGATTTTCAATAAAATCATATTCATAACGATTCATTCATGAAGAAAAAATCCATGGCATTTCCCAAAATAAAAATATTCTTATGCGCTGCATTTAGCATAATATTACTCATTTCCTGTCAAAAAAAAGAGCATTCTGTAGGATTTTATTACTGGAAAACAATTTATAAACCTGACACCATATCTCAAAAAATAGTCCAAGAGTTGAAATCCGATGCCCTGTTCGTACGTGTTATGGATATTGATTTTACAGATAATGGAATTGAACCCACACCCATATCACCTATTTCTTTTGAACAAACTGTGGATCAAAATCAGGAGCTTATTCCAGTAGTATTTATTAACCAAAGAATATTTACAGAGCTCGATAGTCTAGAGATAAGAGGACTTGCCCATAAAATGATACCTTTTATAGCTGCAAAAGTAAAGCAAGGAGGAAAAGACGCGTTCAAGGAACTCCAAATAGACTGTGATTGGACAAAAAGTTCAAGAGATAAATTTTTTTATTTACTCGAATTCTTACAAACAATTCCAGAACTAAATGAAGTGACAGTAACATCAACTTTGCGACTCCACCAAGTGAAAAATATTCAAACAAATGGTGTCCCTCCTGTTAAAAAAGCAACACTTATGTGCTATAATATGGGCAACTTGAGACAATTTGGTGATCATAACTCCATTTTAAATCAGCAGGATTTAACAACCTATTTAAGTGGTACATTAAAAAACTATCCGTTACAATTAGACATCGCTTTACCACTTTTTGATTGGTATGTCGCGTTCCGTGATCAACAGTACATCGGAATATCCAAGTATATTGACCAATCAGATTTTCAGGATAATGGCCTTTTTACAAGAAATCCAAAAACTGAATTATATATTCTAAACCAAGATCTACAAAAAGCCAATCTTAAAAAAGGAGATGTGATCCGTCATGAATTTGTTACTAAAGAGCAATTGATAGCGACAGCAAAATTTTTAAAGAAAGAACTTCAAGGAAAAGAGAACAGAATTATATTTTATCATTTAGCACCAGAAGTAATATCCAATTATAGTTATGCAGATTTACAAGAAGTCATTGCTGCTTTTTAGCACAACACTTTCCCTATATTTCAGTGAGATTGCGATTAATATCGCTTGCGGTCCTGAGATGGATCCATACGACAATCAACAAACCTATTTTCTCCCCAATTTGGAGGACAATAGCTATTCAGCCTTTCAATTTATCCCTTATCAATTTCTCTATACCGAACAAGAACCTATTTCTGAAGCGATGGTCAACGTGGCAGACTGGATTGATCACCTTGGCAGCCAGGTCAAAAGTGAGGATGTGTACGCTCTTATGTATCAATACAACGCAGAAACAATACAGATTTTTAAAAAAAATGATGCCTTAAAAAATCTACCTGATTCGCTACAAAATAACACCTTTGTTCAGAGCTTACTACTTCCAAAAAATAAGTCGGAATGGGATTATTTCATCTTTACAAAAGATCAAGAACCTATTACTAATATAGCTCAGGATCCATGGAGTCCAGATGAACGTAATTTTGATAAAATAAATCAATTTGCAGTAGAAGCTGAAAGTAAAATTTCTAACGACAAAGACAATCACTTCATCGCACTGCGCTATGCATATCAGGCTGCAAGGTTATTTCTTTTTGCAAAAGAATATGAAAAAAGTATGATGGTTTATGAGAAATACATAGCACGCTCAAAGTCAAAATCTCCTATCCTAGGATGGGCTCTATCAAATTATGCCGGCGCTACCAGAAAAAATGGCGATCCAGCAAAAGCAGCTTTCTTATTTTCTAAAGTTTTTACACAATCACCCGAAAGAAGAATATTAGCTTATAACAACTTCCATTATATTCAGACTACAGACTCCGAAATATTAGCACATGCAAAAACTAAAGCCGACAAGTTCAATATCAATGCAATTATTGGTTTTAATAACAGCAATATCAACTTAACATATCTTAAAAACTGTTATCAACTAGACCCAGCAAATACGATTAATGCTGTACTCCTAACGCGCGAAGTCAATAAAATTGAAAACTATTTCATCAAACCCAATACACTAGGTCGCAGTAGCACAAATGGGTATAATGATGGACAAACACAAGATATTCAAAAACACCTCCAAGATGTTAGAGCACTTGCTAACTCACTCTATAAAGATAAAAAATATGTTCAACCACAATTAGGATTAATCACAGCAGCTTATTTAAGCTGGCTTAATGCAGAAAATGATTTAGCAAAGAACTACATCAAAAAGGTAGACATTAAATCTCTGAATGAAAATCTTAAAGATCAATTACGAATAACAGATATGTTAACCCAACTGAAAGACTGGGAAGCGAATAAAACATTAAATGAAAATCAGTTGATCTCAACCTTAAAGTGGCTACAAGAAAAGGCACGTAAAGAAAATAAATCTGAAAATCCAAGTTATTGGAATGCATTTGAAAATAGCTCTTACAGCCTCATTGCTAAAAATATCATACAAAATATCGTTGTCAATCAATATCTGATTAAAGGAGATACTGCTCTAGCAAGCCTGGCTGCAGTAAAAGGTGATACTTTTTATCACTATGGTCATGTGAATGATACACTTGAAAATAATATGCAATATAGCACTATCCAGTTTTGGCAAGACAATTTAACTCCACAAATATTGTTAAGAATTCAGGAATATATTTTAACGCCTGATAAACCATCAAAAATGGTTCAATTTTTACTAGAAGATATCAAAAAAATAAATAAGAATTATTTAACCGAATTGATCGGTACCGCCTATTTGAGAGAATTAGATTTTAAGAATGCTGTAAAAACATTAAAAAGACTACCTGGTACATATAAATCCAAAGAATATAGCAATTGGTATACAGACCAGACAATAGCTCCAGATCCATTTATTACGACGATCAATGACTATCCAAAAAGAATTGGAACTTCTGGTATGACTAAACTCGAGTACGCAGCACGTATGTTAAAGTTCCAGTCTTTAATAAATGAAGAAAAAAATAATAGTAAAAAAGCAGATTATTATTTTCATTTAGCAAATGGCATTTACCAAACAAGTACTTACGGCAATGCATGGTCTCTCGTATCTTACCAGTGGTCATCGTATGACAATAATGCCAGACCAAGTCAATATTGGGAACGAAACTACACACAAACTAAAACTGCCAAAGAATGGTACTTAAAAGCCCGAGAGTTGGGTTCAACTCCCGAATTCAAAGCGAAGTGTACATTTATGTTAGCAAAATGTGAGCAAAAAGAATTTGAATTAAAAGATGATATGCGATGGACCTATTACGAAAGTAGTCATGACAATCCATTTTATCAATTTGCAATCCAAAACAAATACTTTCATCAACTAAAAAATCAATATCAAAAGACTGTTTTTTATCAAACAGCAATCCGAGAATGTACTTATTTACAAGATTTTATTTCAAAAAATTAATATTACATCCGATTATTCTCGTTATGATAGATACTGAGATAGCTATCATAACGGGATGATTCGATCTCACCAGCTTCAACCGCCTCCATAACCACACATCCCGGTTCGTTGACATGTCTACAATTGTCAAATCGGCATTGATTCATCAGATCACGCATTTCAGGAAAAAAGTGAGATAACTCTTGCTTTTCAATGTCTACAATACCCAATTCGCGAATACCTGGCGTATCAATAAGTTTTCCACCAAATGGGAGATCATACATTTCAGCAAATGTTGTCGTATGCTTCCCTTTATCAGACCAATCCGAAATGTCTCCTGTCTTAACAGCATATTCAGGCACAATCGCATTAATTAAAGTTGATTTACCTACACCAGAATGTCCTGAAATTAGTGTCGTCTTATCTTTCAGAAGGTCTTTTAACTGATCTATATTCATCCCATTCAGTGCCGACACTTCATAACATGGATAGCCAATATGTTCATAGATACTTTTATAATCTTGTAAAATAGCTAATCCGTCTTCACTAAATAAATCCAATTTATTAAAAATCAAAACTGCAGGAATGCTATATGCTTCTGTGGTAACCAAAAAACGATCGATAAAACCAAGTGATGTAGGCGGGGATGCTAATGTTACAACCAAAAAAGCTTGATCTAAATTAGCACCAATGATCTGTGTTTGCTTTGATAAGTTGACAGATTTACGAATGATATAATTACGTCTAGGTTCTAATTCATTAATGACAGCACTTTCAAGATCAGGCTCCACTTCAAAATGCACCCAATCACCAACAGCGACAGGATTGGTGCTTTTAATCCCTTTTGTACGAAATTTTCCTTTTATACGACAGTCATAACGTTGCTCATCTTCACCCAATACCTGATACCAACTACCCGTAGATTTTGTTACTAGTCCTCTCATAAAAGTTTCTTTTGTGCATATATCATCCAACAAAAATCGGAAAAATTTATTAAACTTAAGGTTTATCGTTTTTATTACCTTTGTAAGAGACACCTTAAAATTAGAATTCGTGAAAAAACTATTTCTTCTAGATGGAATGGCCCTTATTTATAGAGCCTATTTTGCATTAAGCAAAACACCTCGTATTACCTCAAATGGCTTAAATACAGGTGCAATAATGGGATTTACAAACACATTATTGGAAATATTAAAAAATCAAAAACCATCACATTTAGCCGTAGTTTTTGATACCGAAGCACCAACAGCTAGGCATATTGAGTTTGAAGCATATAAGGCCCATCGTGAGAAAATGCCAGAAGATCTTTCGGCATCCATACCCTATATTTTCAAATTGATCACAGGTTTCAATATTCCCATCATTACGAAAGATGGTTACGAAGCAGATGATATCATCGGAACCCTAGCGAAAAAAGCCGAAAAAAATGGCTTTACAGTATATTGCATGACTCCAGATAAAGATTTTGGTCAACTCGTTTCAGAAAATATTTTTATATACAAGCCAGCTCGTATGGGGAATGGCGCTGAAATACAAGGTGTAAAAGAAATTCTTGAAAAATGGGAAGTATCTGATGTCAATCAAGTCATTGATATTTTAGGACTCTGGGGAGATGCTGTTGATAATATACCAGGAATACCTGGAATTGGTGAAAAAACAGCCAAAAAATTGATTCAGGAATTTGGTTCAATAGAGAATATTATTGCCAATGCAGACAAATTAAAAGGCAAACAACGTGAAAACGTCGAAAATTATGCTGAGCAGGGCTTAATTTCAAAAAAATTGGCCACGATATTATTGGATGTTCCAGTAGAACTCGAAGAAGAAAAATTATTAATAGAAGAACCCAATAAAGATATACTTGAGCCCCTATTCATCGAATTGGAATTTAGAACACTTGGGAAACGGGTATTTGGAGAGATGGCCAATAGTACAGAAAGTTCAAAGACTACAACTGGACAAATGGACTTATTTTCCTTACCACAAGATGTTCAAATGATCGAAGAAGAGAACTACGCAGGCCCTGTGAACAACCTGGAAAATACGCCACACGAATATATTTTAGTCAACACAAAAGAGAAACAAGAAGCGCTAGCAGCACAATTATCGACACGAACAAGCTTTTGCTTTGATACAGAATCTACAGGCTTAGATGCCAACCTTGCTGATATTGTAGGGTTATCATTCTCTTTTGAAAAGGGAAAAGCCTATTATATACCCACACCAGCAGATAGACAACAGGCACAAGAAGTGATCAATATTTTCAAACCCATATTGGAAAATGATCAAATTGAAAAAATTGGTCAAAATATAAAATACGATATTTTATTATTAGCTCGATACCAAATTGCTGTCAAAGGTCCTATTTTTGATACCATGCTTGCCCATTATTTAATCGATCCAGATACAAGGCATGGCATGGATGTATTGGCAGAGAACTACCTAAACTACAAACCACTATCCATCACAGAGTTGATAGGAAGCAAAGGTAAAAAACAAGGAAACATGAGAGATGTTGAACTTGATTTAATTAAAGAATATGCTTCCGAAGATGCTGATATTACCCTACAACTTAAAGAAATCTTTAAACCACTCTTAGAGGAAACAAATACACTAAGCCTTGCCAATGAGGTCGAGTTCCCATTGGTGTACGTTTTAGCAGAAATAGAAAGAAATGGTGTCCGCATCGATATTGGCGCTTTGCAACAATTCTCAAAAAATCTGGAAACAGACATTAGATTATTAGAACAAACCATTTACGAAAAAGCAGGAGTAAATTTTAATATTGCGTCACCTAAACAGTTGGGTGAAGTTCTTTTTGATAAATTAAAATTAGATCCTAAGGCAAAAAAGACAAAAACGGGGCAATACAAAACAGGAGAAGATGTTTTATTAGCATTAGCTTATAAATCAGATATTGTCCAAGATATATTGAGTTTTAGACAGCTACAGAAATTAAAATCGACTTACGTAGATACGCTTCCAGAATTGATCAATCCCGATACAGGACTCATCCACACTTCATACAATCAAGCTGTAGCAGCTACTGGTCGTTTAAGTTCAACAAATCCCAATTTACAAAATATACCGATTCGAACAGAGCGCGGTCGCGAAGTAAGAAAAGCATTCATCCCTCGTCATGAAAACAATGTCATATTATCTGCCGATTATTCTCAGATCGAGTTACGCCTTATTGCCGAATTGAGTAAAGATCCCAATATGATGGAAGCATTTACTTCTGGGCATGACATTCACCGTGCGACAGCTGCCCGAGTTTATGGGCTCGAGCTAGAAGAAGTAACATCAGATCAGCGTAGAAATGCAAAAGCAGTAAATTTTGGTATAATCTACGGACAGTCGGCATTTGGTCTATCGCAGAGTCTTGCTATTCCACGCAAAGAAGCCGCAGAAATTATTGATCAATATTTTATTCAATATGCAGGGATCAAAAAATACATGAGTGAAGTTTTAGAGTTTGCAAAAGAAAACGGTTATGTCGAAACAATCCTCAAAAGAAGACGTTATCTAAGAGATATCAATTCAGCAAATATGACCGTAAGGGGGTTTGCAGAGCGAAATGCCATTAATGCTCCTATTCAAGGTTCGGCGGCAGATTTGATCAAAATTGCCATGCTCGGTATTCAAAAAGAAATTGAAGAGCAAGGACTATTAGGTAAAATGATTATGCAGGTGCATGATGAGCTTGTTTTTGATGTCCCTGAAAATGAAGTATCCATTTTTAAAGAGATCATCCAAACAAAAATGACTGGCGCCATAAAAACAGAGATCCCACTAGTCGTAGAAATAGGACAAGGTAAAAATTGGTTAGAAGCACATTAAATAACTATATCAAGGATAATTATGAGAAAACTTCTGTTTATCTTAATAGCTTACTTTCAAATCGTTAACATGGTTATAGGACAAGAAAAAGCAACTTACTATGAAAAAGTCGAGAATAATACTTTTCGTTTTTTCTTTGATAAGAACTATTTTCTTTCCGACAAATTTTGTGAATTCAAGTCCATTGAACGTGTTGTCCCTTTAAATCCGAAAACACAAAAATTTGATGGTATTTTTAAAGACTTCAACAATTATGGTCGTTTAATTCTAGAAGGAGTTTATACAAATGGAATAAAAGATGGGCCTTTCAAAGCCTATCACCCTAATGGCACATTAAAATGGGAAGCTAATTTTATAGCAGATGTGCCAAAAGGAGAAGTCAAACATCGTTACCCAAGTAACCAGTTGGCAATGACACTATTGTACACCGATAGCATCATCTATATAAAAGACTTTTGGTTACCTAATGGCACGCAGAAAATAAAAGATGGCGAAGGAACCTACTCATTTTCAATTCCGTTTGAAGGTTACAACCAGTATGGATTTGATTTTTATGTAGCAAAAGGAAAAATACGCAATGGCAAACAGGATGGCAATTGGCAAATACTAGGTTATAATAAAGGAGACAAAGAAACACTAATCGCAACAGAAAAATATCAGGATGGAAACTTACTCATAGGAAACGATTACTATTTTGACAATTCATACCGCAAAACAAAATTTGGGATAATTCCGTATGATACATTTTTTAGAGCTGAGTCATTGACCTTTAAAGCCTGTAACTTTGATGATTTTTCTAATTTCAACATGTTTACAAGTTTAGAATTAACGAGTGCATTAAACCAGATGGATTCAGAAGGATTTATAGAAGATACGTTTGAGTATAAAATCAAGCTAGATAAATCTGGAACACCATCAAAAATAAATTTTATTAAGTTAACCTCATCAGACGCGATCAATAATGTGCTTAAACCATTATTAAGTAATATTAGCTTTTATTATCCATCATTAGAAAACGGTATGCCAGTTGTAGATATCCTGACCGTAACCGGTAAAATATATACGAATTCTGAGGGAAAAATTACTGTACTACCAATAATAATTCATCGAGAAAAAGGACAATAAGACTATTTGATTATATTTGCAAAAAAATTATAGGCATGAAATTTCACAAAGAAGGATATACAAGTCTGGCTATTACTATTTTAGTAATATTTATTATAAATGCAATTGCGGACTATTATGATGCTCCTGAAGTTATTAAATGGATTATTTATATCCTTTCAGCATTTCTTTTTATCACAATCGTTCAATTTTTCCGTAGTCCAACAAAACAAATTGTTATCGACGAAGGAACGATTTTATGTCCTGCTGACGGAAAAGTTGTCGTGATAGAAGAAACGGAAGAAAATGAATATTTCCATGACAGAAGGTTACAAGTTTCTATTTTCATGTCACCTATTAATGTACATGTTAATCGTAATCCAATTAGTGGGATTGTGACCTATTTCAAATATCATCCTGGCAAGTTTTTGGTTGCATGGCATCCAAAATCATCCACAGATAATGAAAGAACGACAGTAGTCGTAAAAAACGCCAATGGTGTAGAAGTACTTTTTAGACAAATTGCAGGCGCATTAGCACGTCGTATTGTATGGTATATAAAAGAAAATGATCAAGTTGCACAAGGGGCAGAATTTGGGTTTATCAAATTCGGTTCCCGTGTTGATCTATTCTTACCTTTGGGCACAGAAATCCATGTTAATATTGGTGATAAGGTAGTCGGAGGTAAGACCATCATCGGAAAATTTTAATAATTTATTAACAAGTAATAACTAACTTAGGCTTTGGTATTTTACCAAAGCCTTTTTTATTATATACATGAATTTTAGACAACTCGTTTTAAATTGTTCATTAGCCGTTGGTTTGGCTATTTCTGCCGTTAGTTTTTACTACCATTCGGATTGGAAGTCCTTTCTAATTATTTTTATTATCGCTACCCTTGTCAGTTTTCTGATGTTCAACTTCGTATTTGAACGCTATATTTATAAAAGAATAAATACGATGTACAAGCTTATACATAACCTTAAATTAGGAAAAGATCTTAAGGATGCACTAGGTGAGCATGTGACTGCAGACCCAATAGGAGATGCTGAAAATGAAGTAAAAGCTTGGGCGAAAGCAAAAAAAATAGAAATAGAACAATTAAAATCACAGGAAAAATTTAGAAGAGAATTCTTGTCTAATGTTTCTCATGAATTTAAGACCCCGCTTTTTTCGATTCAAGGCTATATAGAAACTTTACAAGATGGCCTTATGGAAGAAGATCTGGAGATGGCCAAAACTTTTCTCAATAAAGCATCTAAAAATGTGGATCGCTTAAACTATCTCATCCAAGATTTAGATGAAATATCAAAACTAGAATCCGGAAAAATGGTTTTAAATATTGAAAAGTTTGATATTGTAGAACTAATTAAAGAAACTAAGGAATCCTTGGATGATAAAGCCAAATCGAATAATATTGAAATTCAATTAAAAATAAAACCGGGTACCCCCTATTGGGTAAAGGCGGATAAGCACAAAATCAGTCAAGTTCTTGTCAACTTAATTGAAAACTCGATTAAGTATGGGAAAAATGGCGGAAAAAGTCAAATCCGTATTTTTCCCCTATTCGAGCAGGTATTAGTAGAAATAACAGATGACGGATATGGTATTGAGGAGAAAAATTTAAGCCGCGTCTTTGAACGTTTTTATAGGATCGATAAAAGTAGATCAAGGGGCATTGGAGGTTCTGGGCTAGGTTTATCAATAGTCAAACATATTATAGAAGCACACCAACAAAATGTAAATGTAAGAAGTACAGAAGGCATCGGGACAACTTTTGGGTTTACCCTTGAAAAAGTTTCTCAAACATAATATCAAGGATGTACGACTTAACATTCCACAAAACTTAACATTAACTTAACATTAACTTAGTAATTTCGCAAAAAATAATTAATAATGATATGTCTTTAAATAGCATTTTTCAGTATTTCGTTCCTAAGGATAAAAAGTTTTTCCCTTTATTTGAACAAGCAGGTAGTAATTTGATAGAAATGTCAAAATTACTAAAAGAAGCCGTTAACGCAAGCGACGCGGAAAAACGTAAAGAAATCGTTCGTAAAATCGAAGATCTAGAACATAAAGGAGACAATATTACACACCAAATTCACCTCGAGCTTGGTAAAAATTTCATTACTCCATTTGATCGTGAAGATATTCACGCATTAGCAAGTTCATTGGATGATGTTGCAGATTTTATAAATGGAGCTTCTAACAAAATGGATCTTTATAAAGTACAAAAGGCGACAGAACCTATGATTGAAATGGCTGATTTAATCGTTGAGGCAACAGATCATGTAGCAAAAGCAATTTTCGAATTAAAAGATCTTAAAAACATCCGCAATATTACAGATTCATGTGTTCGTATCAATAGCGTTGAAAATAAAGCTGATTATATCTTTGATAAAGCAGTCGCTGATTTATTCGAATTTGAAAAAGATGCCATTACTTTGATCAAACATAAAGAAGTATTATCGGCAATGGAAGACGCTACAGACAAATGTGAAGACGTAGCAAACGTATTAGAAAGCATATTGGTTAAAAACGCATAATCGCGATTTTAACACATTAACACATTCATATTATGATGTCAACATTATTAATTGTTGTAATTATACTAGCGATTGCTTTTGACTACATTAATGGTTTTCATGATGCTGCCAACTCAATTGCTACCGTCGTTTCAACAAAAGTATTAACTCCTTTTATGGCTGTTTTGTGGGCTGCGATTTTCAATTTCGCTGCTTACTTTTACTTTACAGACCATAAAGTGGCCAATACAGTTGCAAAAACTGTATTAGAAGAATATATTACATTAGAAGTCATTTTTGCAGGTTTATTAGCTGCGATAGGCTGGAATCTATTCACGTGGTACTACGGTGTACCGTCAAGTTCTTCACATACTCTAATCGGTGGGTTTGCCGGATCAGGAATGGCTTACGCTTTCATCATAGGTGGAGATCCGATCCATGCCATCAATATTGATGCAACGCTAAAAATCATTGCATTTATTGTACTCGCCCCCATTATTGGGATGCTCATATCCATTATTATCACCCTCATTATTATCAATATCGCTAAAAACTCCCGACCTGCAGTTGCAGAAAAGTGGTTTAAGGTATTACAATTGGTTTCTTCAGCAGCATTAAGTTTTGCTCATGGAGGTAATGATGCACAAAAAGTGATGGGTATTATCCTAGTAGCGATGGTAGCAGGGGGGTATTTACCCAATACTGAGCACATGCCGGAATGGATTCCATTGACCTGTTATTTGGCCATCTCTTTAGGAACGATGAGTGGAGGATGGAAAATTGTGAAAACGATGGGAACTAAAATTACGAAAGTTACCCCTTTGGAGGGTGTTGCTGCAGAGACAGCTGGTGCCCTAACATTAGGTCTAACAGAGCATTTTGGTATTCCTGCTTCGACCACACATACCATCACAGGTTCTATCATAGGGGTGGGTATTGTTAAACGCGTTTCAGCAGTAAGATGGGGAGTTACGATCAGTCTATTATGGGCTTGGGTATTAACTATTCCTGTATCTGCATTGCTTGGTGCAATCACATTGTTTATTATACACTACATATTGTAATAATTTACACTATTTTACAAAAAAAATATAAAGTAAAACAAAAATTTGGTAGATTCGTCCGGATTTTTGTTTTACTGCTTTGCAATAAAACAAAGAAAAATACGTTTTTCTTCTAGTTAGAATTAAAACAATTGATGCTTTTTTAATTTCGGCACGGTGTTTGATTATTCCAAACCGTGTTTCCATTTCAAAAGATCACATACAAATTAGAACAATTAAAATTTAATAATAACCTTAAAAACAAGAGTATGAACTATTCTACAATTAAAAAAACAGCTGTTGCTGCTTCCTTAGTTGCCGCTTTAGGCTTTGCTGATGTAGCACAAGCTCAAACTGTATTTGGTGGAAGATCACAATACAGAACTTGGTCAATCGGTGTTCAAGGTGGTATCACTACCCCTAATGCTTTGGTCGGTGGATCTAATAACTTCGGTCAAAAAGTTGGTTACTTCCAAAATAAAGTAGGTGAGTACTACGGATTAACAGTTCGTAAACAATTCTCTCACCTATTCGGTTTAGAATTAGAAGGTAACCGTGGCAAAATCAAAACTTTCAACAAAAATAATGCTGTTGAAAGTACTAAATGGCTTGCTGCTGGTGCAAAATCTGCAGAAACTGAAGTAAACTGGGCAGCTAGCTTAAATGGTGTATTCCAATTAGGTACTATCGATTTCTTGAGAAGAGAAAACTCAGTTAATTTCTATGCTAAAGTTGGTTTAGGTGTTATGGCAAGTAACCCTGTTCAATATGCAAACAATGATTTCACAGGTACTTCATTCTCTAACAAAGGTAAATGGGGTGAAGAAATCTTCGGAGATCGTGACAAAGTTGGAGATAGAGATTTTAAATTAGCTGCTTACGTTCCAGTAGGAGTTGGTGCAAAATTCAAATTATCTGAAGTTGTTGCTTTAAACTTAGGTTACACAATGAACTTTACTGATGACAACATGTTATTCGGCCCAGGTCGTTCTGATGTTAAAGGTAAATTCTCTAATGTATACGGTGGTTTAGAATTCACTTTAGGTTCAAGAGACAAACAAAACTTGACTTTTGCTAACCCAGTTGCTACAATGTATGATGAATTGAAAGATCCTTCATTACGTAACGAAGTTGAAGCATTAAAACAACGTGTATCTACATTAGAAAGTACTGTTAGTGCATTAAATACTGATTCTGATGGTGACGGTGTTTCTGATAAATTCGATAAAGAGCCTAACTCTCCTGCAGGTGCAGTAGTTGATGGATCTGGTCGTCAAATCAAATTCCCTGAGCCAGTTGTTAACAATGTAACTTCTTCAAACGGTTATGTTGCTCCAATTCAATTCGAATTTGATAGCTCAGTATTGAAAACTCAATCATATGCTACTTTAGACAAAGTTGCTAAAGAAGTACGTGATAACAATTCATCTGTTACTTTAGATGGTTATGCATCTGCTGAAGGTTCTGAAGCATATAACCTTTCTTTATCTAAAGACCGTGCTAATGCAGTAAAACAATACTTAGTTAACGCTGGTGTTGCTTCTTCTAAAATTACAGCTAACGGTTACGGTGAGGCTAATCCAGTAGCATCTAATGCAACTGAAGAAGGTCGTGTTCAAAACCGTCGTGTTGAGATCAAAAAATAATTATATATAACATATAATTTTAGAAAGCCGATTCTTGCGAATCGGCTTTTTTATTTTGCCCACTTTAATCCGTATCTTTGCTAAGTAATAATTAATTTTATTTGTAAATTAATTAGACATAGTTATTAAAAATCACTACTTTCAACTAAGTTGAGTTACTGATAGATTATACAAGGATGATGGAAGAGGAATTTGATTTTGAATCTCCTGAGGAAAGAAAAACCTCGGTTGATCGTTATGAAGAAATGATAAGAAATGAAGATCAATACTTCTTTGACTCTAAAGCATTTGAAGGAATTATTGATTATTACATTGAAAAAAATGATCCTATTAAAGCCTTACAGGTTGCAGATTATGCCATTAATCAGCACCCCTTTGATGTGACATTTTTATTAAAACAAGCACAGTTATATTCTGCCACCCAACAATTCGAAAAAGCATTAAACGCACTTTCAAAAGCGGAGTTATTAGAACCATCTGAAGGAGATATATTCTTTATTAGAGGAGGTGTCTATGGTGCCAAAGGACAATTTAAAGAAGCAAAAGAACAATTATTTCAAGCATTGAGTTTGTCCGATAATAAAGATGAGATCTACTTTCACATCAGTGTCGTCTATCAAGGTGAAGCAGATTTCGAAAAAGCGATTTATTATCTTAAAAAAACGCTTGAGCTCAATATGGATAACCAAGAAGCTTTGTATGAACTTGCCTATTGCTATGATATTCTGGACAGACAAGAAGAAAGTGTCGAATTTTATAAAAAATATATTGATTCGGAACCCTATTCCTATTATGCTTGGTACAATTTAGGCAATGCTTATCACAAATTGTCCAAATACCCTGAAGCGATAGATGCTTATGATTACGCTATTTTAATCAAAGAAAATTTTTCATCTGCATATTTCAACAAAGGAAATGCATTGGTCAATCTTGATCGCTATCAAGAAGCATTGGAAGTCTATAAGCAAACATTTGAATATGAAAAACCAAGTGCTGACACCTATTGTGCTATCGGAGAATGCTTAGAAAAACTGGAGCAAATGGAAGAAGCTCGTGTTTTTTATAAAAAAGCAGTCAAAATGGATGGCGACCTAGCGGATGCCTGGTTTGGCATTGGTGTAACTCTTGATTTTGAAGAACGCCACTTTGAATCGTTACACTTTTATAAGAAAGCACTGGAGTTAGATGATTCAAATCCAGATTACTGGTTTGCAATTGCTGACGCAAGATATAAATTAAAACAAATCGATCTAGCAGAAGAGGCATATGCCAAAGTGGTTGAATTGAACCCCTTAGATATTGACGCCTGGCTGGACTATTCATCTATATTCTTCGAACAAGATAAAGTCGATGAAGCCATTGAAATTGTATCTGAAGCTATCACTAATAATCCAGAGGCTGCAGAACTATATTTCAGAATGGTAGCCTATTTGTTTGCAAACGGTAAATACAATGATGCAATCGTCTTCTTAGAATTGGGTCTTGCAACAGATCCTGAAAAGCATTATATCCTTTTTGATTATCTACCTCAATTACAGGGGAATCATATCATTTCAGAAATCATTAAAAAATATTCTCCTAAGTAAATGAAAAAGTTAGGACTCATCGGTTTCCCTTTAGGACACTCCTTCTCTAAAAAATACTATTTAGAGAAATTTGATAAAGAACATATTACAGACGTCAATTATGATCTCTATAGTATAGCAGATATTCAGGAATTTGAAAAAATATTTAAGGATTCGGATTTCTATGGTGTGAATGTTACCATTCCACATAAAATCAATGTGCTTCCGTATCTTCAAGAGCTATCGCCAGAAGCACAAGCTATTCAAGCAGTAAATTGTATACAAATTAAACATACAGCTTCTGGACCTTTTTTAAAGGGATTCAATACGGATGTGTTTGGCTTTATGGAGTCATTAAAACCCTTATTAGATGACCATCATAAAAAAGCATTAATTCTAGGAAATGGTGGTGCCGCAAAAGCTGTTGAATATGCATTAAATGCCTTGGATATCTCCTACAAAGTTGTCAGTAGATCAAAAACAGAAACAAACCTGACCTATAGCGAACTTGATGCTCACATATTAAATGAATATTATATCATTATCAATTGTTCTCCAGTGGGGACCTTCCCAAATATCGAAGATGCACCGGATATTCCATATGATCATATTGGTAATAAGCATCTGTTATATGATTTAGTGTATAATCCCCCAGAAACAACATTCCTTAAAAATGGCAAAAATAACGGCGCTAAGATCAAAAATGGATTAGAGATGTTAGTACTACAAGCAGAAAAAAATTGGGAAATTTGGAATGAACTGTGATGATTTTGCAGCACGTATAATACCTTCACTCAGCCCCGCTAAAAATACTATTTTGATCATGAAATTACTTTAAAAAATTATGTTACATATTAAGACTTTCACCTTTAATCCATACCAAGAAAATACCTACGTACTCTATGATGAGCACCGCAATTGTGCCATAATAGACCCGGGAATGTATGGTCATGCTGATGAAAAACTATTAACAGATTTCATAGAGCAAAATGGTTTAATTCCCCAAATCTTATTAAATACACACTGTCATATTGATCACGTTCTGGGCAATAGATTTATATTTGATCAATACGCTCTATACCCTCAATTTCATGAGGGAGAACTGTCTGTTTTGATTGAAGTGCAAAACTATGCACCCCAAATGGGATTCAGATACGAGATCTCCCCTATCGCAGAAACCTTTCTTGGCGAAGAAGGTATTATAAAAATAGGAAACGATGAGTTAAAATTGATATTTGCACCCGGTCATTCGCCAGCACACCTATGCTTCTATCATGAAAAACAACAATTCCTTATTGGTGGAGATGTATTGTTTAAAAACAGTATAGGGAGAACAGACCTGCCAGGAGGTAATCACGAACTACTCCTTAAAAATATAAAAGAAAAAATTTATACCCTTCCGAATGAGGTCACCGTTTACCCAGGACATGGACCAACCACAACAGTCGGATCGGAAAAAGTGAACAATCCATATATTAGAGCATAATAATAATGAATTTACCTTATCTATTTGCAAAGCGATATTTGTTTTCAAAAAAATCAGTCAATGCAATAAACATTATTTCAGGTATCAGTATCGTAGGAGTTTTAGTAAGTAGTGCAGCTTTAATAATCCTTTTATCATCATTCAATGGCATGGAAAATTTAATATTATCCATGTCTAGCCAATTTGCCCCAGAAATAAAAATAGAACCAAGACAAGGTAAATTATTCGACCCCAATCATCCCGGTATTCAGGCACTAAAAAAAGATACAAACGTAATCAATTATACGGAAGTACTACAAGAAAAGGTATTGCTCCAGTATGAAAATCGACAATATATTGGCACGATAAAAGGTATAGAAGGCAATTCGATCGACCATCAGGCCAAGGATAGCTTGATCAGTAATGGAGATTACAACCTGATGCAAGATAGTACTCCTTATGCTGTAATTGGAGCAGGGGTACAAGCAAACTTAGGTGTTTCAATACACACAGGCCTAAGTCGAATCGACATATATTCACCACGGAAAGGTATCAAAAATAGCGCAAATCCTGCGGACGAATTTAATATAAGATCCATTCAACCAACCGGAATATTTAAAAATCAACAAGATTTTGATAATTTAGTAGTCACGCCGATCTCCTTTGCCCAAGAAGTCTTAGGCGAATTTAATCGTATTTCTGCGATTGAATTTTATGTGAAAGACAAAAAAAACTTGGAAACATTCAAAGATAATCTCCAAACACAACTCGGTGATGATTTTATTGTGAAAAATAGAGAGGAACAAAATCCAACTCTTTATAAAAATGTACGAGTAGAACGTTGGGCAGTTTTTTTTATACTCACATTAATTAGCATCATTGCACTATTTAATATTGTAGGATCATTAACCATGCTCGTACTTGACAAAAAAGAAGACATGACTATTTTAAAGAACATAGGTGCAGACAATTCTATGATTCAGAAAATATTTTTTTATGAAGGACTAATGATTTCTTTAATCGGTTGCGTAACCGGATTAGTAATTGGCTATATATTCTGCTTTTTACAGATCCATTATGGCATAATAAAAGTAGAAGAAGGAGCCAATATGTTAATCGACAGCTACCCTATTGCATTGCGTTTAAGCGATTTTATTATTGTATTCTTTACCATTACCGGCATAGCAGGACTGATTGCCTATTTTTCATCTAAAATAAGTGTATCGGAATTAAATAAATTGGAAGCGACAGATTAAAAATTTGAGCTTTTACTACCTTTTTTTCCTTTAGAAATCTGTTGAATCAAGCTTCCCCATGCAAAAGGATTTAATAATGGATTGGCGTATCGTTGATTGATAACCTTATTAGTCATTCCACGATGATTTTCATTCACATTATAGCTGTGCATTTCATCAGCAGTTCTCGGCATCATAGCAGCCATCGCATCAATTGATTCTTTAGACATATTTCGTTTGGCACGAATCACGTTATCCGAATTGACTTCCAAATTCATAAATGCGATATTAAATTCTTCAATACTAGCCCAAGGATAAGGAGTCACCATTGGCAATTCAATAATGAGATTAGTCATCACGATAGCAGTAGAGAGTCGATCGCCCTCTACATTAGGAATAACATATTGATAGGTTTCATAACCTACTGAAGTAAAACGGATCGTATCCCCCACATGCGCCACAAAAGAGAAAAAGCCTTCATTATTAGCCATGTAGGTTTCATTCCGAAAGCTTTCATTCGTAATTGTCGTATACCCTACAGGAAGGCCCGAGCTCACTGTTTGTACAATACCACTAAACTGCAATATTTTACGTTCTTGGGAATAAGAAACATATCCCAGAAAAATAAAAAATGTAACAAGAATAAAGTGATAGTTGAATTTCATAGCACAAATCTAAGATTTAAACAGTAATACTGTTGTTAAATTGTGTTAATTAAAGCCGTCAATTATAAGGCTTTAGGCGTTGGTAAGGTAGCATTAGGATCATTGATGTCGGTAATATTGATCGCCTCTACCGCTGTAATTTCAGGAACAGCTTTCTTAATCGCTTGCTCTAAGCCCGCTTTAAAAGTCATAATACTCATCGAGCATGAAGCACATGCGCCCAATAATTTTAGACGAACAACATTATCTGCTGTGATTTCTTCCACACTAACATCGCCACCATCAGTTTCCAAATAAGGTCTAATCGTATCCAATGCTTGCTCAACTCTTTCTTTTAATGTCATACTTTAACAATTTGAATGTAAATATAATCAAAATTTACCAAAATGAAATGATGACAAATCGATTCATATCGTTTTTAAACATGAAAATGACAATAATAATTGCGCTTTAGCTAGAGGTTAAAAAAAGTTAATATGAAAGTATTTCGTTGTTTAGCATTCATTAATGCACTATATTGCAACATAAAAATTTAATTGATTAGTATTACAAATTCACTTATCTTTGTAAAATGTTTTTAAATAGGCGTATAGCGGCTTTATGTGCCGGAATTTTGTTATTGGTATCATTCAGTAGCTGTAAGAGTAAATTTGAGAAGTTGCGCGCAAGCAATAACATCGCCCAGAAATACGAAGAGGCAGTCAAATTATACGAAAATAAGAAATATAGCAAAGCTTTAATATTGTTTGAAGATTTGAGAAGTAAATTTAGAGGACAAGCAGAAGCAGAGAATCTCTATTATTTCACAGCTTTTGCAAACTACAGACTGAAAGACTACACATCAGCACGCTATCATTTTAAAGACTTCGCAGATGTTTATCCGAATAGTCCAAGAGCTGAAGAATGCCGTTTTATGTCTGCTTATTGTTATTACCTCGATTCTCCTAGATCTAGTTTAGATCAAGAAAATACAAGAAAAGCAATTGATGCATTACAATTATTTGTCAACTTGTATCCAGAGTCAGATAGAGCAAAAGAAGCTGGTGATTTAATTCAAAAGCTTCGTGACAAATTGGAATTTAAAGCCTTTTCAAATGCTAAGCTTCTCTATGACATGGGATTAAATGATGATTATAGAGCAGCAGTAATCGCATTACAAAATGTATTGAAAGAATATCCAGATACTAAATATGCGGAAGAAATTGAGTACCTTACGCTAAAGTCTCAGTATAATTTTGCCAATCAAAGTACACCTTTTAAACAGGCAGATCGCTATGCTGAAGTGATTGATTATTATCGTTCATTGGCAATGGCATTTCCAAATAGTAAATATTTGAAAGAAGCAGAATCCATTCGCGATAATGCTGAAAAGAAAATGAAAGCTGCTACAGCCTATATGGCAACAGTAAATAAAGCAATCGCAGAGCAAGAGAAAGAAAGAAAAGCCGCGAGAGAAAAAAAAGATAATAAAGATAATAAAGATAATACCCAAAACAATGAGTCAAAAAAATAACAGCACTGTAGCAACTTCAACTGTAACACGTGATTTAAGACAATTAGACATCGTTACTGACAATATTTATGAGTCAATCGTAGTGATCAGCAAACGTGCTAATCAAATTTCAGTTGACATCAAAGAAGAATTGAATGGCAAACTTGCAGAATTTGCTACTAACAATGATAACTTAGAAGAGGTATTCGAAAACCGTGAGCAAATTGAAATCTCAAAACACTATGAGCGTATGCCAAAAGCTACTCTTATTGCAATTGACGAATTCTTACACGATAAGATTTATTTCAGAAATCCTGCAAAAGAGCAAGAATAACTTGCCTTATCTAAATGGATATGAGCTTAGCTGATAAAAATATTGTAATTGCTGTATGCGGCAGTATTGCCGCATACAAAATTGCACATCTGACAAGATTATTAGTCAAAGAAAAAGCAAATGTTCAAATCATAATGACAAAAGAGGCGGCAGAATTTATCACCCCGCTCACATTGTCAACACTTTCAAATAACCCCGTTTTAATCGATTATTTCGACCCTAAAACTGGGGAATGGAATAATCATGTCCATATCGGACTAAAAGCTGACCTTATACTGGTAGCTCCTGCCACAGCTAATACCATTGGAAAATTAGCAAATGGTATCTGCGACAGCTTATTAACGGCAGTCTATTTATCAGCTAAATGTCCTGTTTTTATTGCTCCCGCAATGGACCTAGACATGTGGAAACATCCTTCGACTCAAAATAACATTCGACTACTTCAGTCTTATGGAAACACATTAATTCATCCTGGAAATGGAGAACTAGCGAGCGGGTTAATTGGAGAAGGAAGACTTGCCGAGCCCGAAGAAATACTTCATTTTATTACAAAAAACCTCTCCATTGATTTACCTTTAATCGGCAGACAGGCTTTAGTAACTGCTGGACCAACCCATGAGGCGATCGACCCTGTCAGATTCATCGGAAATCATTCCAGTGGCAAGATGGGATATGCATTAGCAAAACAACTTTCAGAATTGGGAGCACATGTAACCTTAATTAGTGGTCCAACTGCTTTGGAGACACCAAAGAATGTGCATCGCATATTAATTACCTCTGCTCAAGAAATGCTTGAAGCTGTTGAGCAATATTTCATTCAGTCCGATATAATTGTTATGAGCGCAGCAGTTGCTGACTACACTCCCATTGAAGTCGCAACTCAAAAAATTAAAAAGAAAGAAGATCAATTTTCTATATCACTCAAAAAAACAACGGATATTTTAGCAACTGTTGGAAAAAGAAAGACGGAAAAGCAACTTTTAATCGGTTTTGCACTTGAAACTGATCATGAAGTTGAAAATGCAAAAAGCAAATTAATCCGTAAAAATTTAGATCTGATCGTTCTCAATTCCATGCAAGATAAAGGCGCTGGTTTTGCCACAGATACAAATAAAGTAACAGTGATCGATCGCTCTGAACATATTCAGGAATATACCTTAAAATCAAAAGAAGAAGTGGCAAAAGATATTTGTCAACTTATCGTACATCATCCCATTTTAAGTTCAAATTAGTCCTATCCTCCATTGCTCCATTGGGATTATAGCTAGTAAATAGTTCTCGTAGCAGCTCCTTAACAGTGATTATTGCTGATATACGATCCATAATAGACTCTACAAAAAACTTGTCTTACTCGATCAGGCTCACATTTTGTTTTTTCATTTCTCTATCAGTACAGAAAAGATTAAAATAGATTGATACTCTCAATTATAATAAATGTATTTTTGTTCATATGAAAGATTTCAAAAAATATTACATAATACCTGCAGAGCCCGAAGAGATCTACTTAGCTTTGACGACCGACATTACCATACGTCTTTGGACAGGAGACTTAGTAGAAATCAATCCAGTTGTCGGCGGCGAATTTTCGATGTGGGATGGTGCCATTACAGGAAAATTTATCGAATTAGACCCGAATAAGAAAATTGTTCAACAATGGTATTTTGGTGAGCAGGAGTCCGAATCTATAGTGACGATCAAGCTACATGACCACAAGAAGGGAACTTCCATTGAAATTAACCATACTAACATACCAGAAGAAGACTATGCTGATATCGTAGATGGCTGGGACGATCCTTATATGAGTTCTCTCCTAGACTTCTATACCGAAGATGGACGCTAAGCAGCCTTTTAGGCTCTTAGTGCCCTTGTTAAATCTTACAAGTCTAAGTTGCCAACAAGTTCTTTTAGCCCTATCTCAGAAAGCTTTGCTTGGTAATTAGCCTCCTTTAGCCTACTCACGGCATTGACATAGTTTTCCTGAGCGTCTCTAAATTCAACGGCGCTGATCGTACCTATCTTATATTTATCTAAAGTTATATTTAAATTTTGTTTAGCGATTTTCTCATTTCGCTCTTCCAATTTCGTTAAGCTTATATTGGTCATATAACTTTGATATGCTTTCAAAATAGTCGCATTGATAAGCTCTTTCGATCTTTCAATTTGTATAGAAGCTTTTTCTACCATTTGCTTAGCGACACGTTCACTCCTTCGTTGATTAAATCCATCAAAAATATTCAAAGATGCAGTTACACCATAAGTCAAACCTCTAGCGTTAGATTGAGAAACAAACCCTAAACTCGATTCTGATGAAGAAAAGTTATATCCCGAATTGAGTCTAACCACCGGTAGTCGTTTTGAACGGACATCCTTTTGATCCAATTCGGCTAAGCGTTTATCCAATTTGATCAATTGAAGATCGATATTTTGATCGCTGGCTTCTTGTAATAAGGCATTGATTTGCAAATTTTCATTAAACTGAAATTGATATTCAACATCAAAATCTATTGTTAAATCCCTTGCCATTAATCGGTTTAACTCCGTTTTCAAATTAGCAATTGTTTCCAGTTTTTTTAACCTCAAGGATTGATCTTCATTTAAGTTTACCTGAACATTCAAGACTTCCAGTTTTGAAGCCTTTCCAATTTGAAAACGGTTTTCAGCTGTTTTTAAACGATCGTTAGAAATGGCGATAGAAGAATCTATCGTATGCAATAAATTCTCTTCTAAAACGATCGTATAATACATGTTTAACACATCACCCACCGTTGTTAAAATAACAGATTTCAACTCCAGATCACTCCTTGATTTCAATTGATTTAATTTTTCATATCGCGCAAACATTCCAAATCCATCAAAAATGGTCCAGCCTAGACTAACCCCATAATTCATGCTATTGTTCTTTGCATTTTCCAATTCTCTAACTTCACCTGTAATCTGTGTTTGTTTAGAATTTTGACTACTATTATTTTGAGTAAAATTTGCTGTAAGGTTGGGTAAGATCCCTGCATTCCCATACGTCGCATTTTCTTGCGCGATAATAACATCCTTTTTTGTAAGCAATACATCAAAATTATTTTCCAGAGCTATAGTTACTGCATCTTGAGCAGTTAGTACATTTTGCGAAAAAGCATTGCACATTGGAATAAAAAACAGGGCTAATAAATAATAAATCTTATTCATATTAATCTTTAATATTCGACAATTCAGGATTGTGTTTCTTTATTCTAGACCACATTAAATAGATCGCGGGAATAACAAATAACGTCAACACAAGGGAAAACAATGTTCCCCCTACGATCACGACTCCCATTCCTATTCGGCTTGTAGAGGCTGCTCCGAGAGATAATGCGATCGGTAATGCTCCAAGTGCAATCGCCAACGAAGTCATCAAGATCGGACGTAATCGTCCAGCAGAAGCCTCAATAATAGCCTCATATTTCGATTTACCATCTTCTCGCAACTGATTGGCAAATTCCACAATTAAAATACCATTTTTTGTCACCAATCCTATTAACATAATTGTGCCAATCTGACTAAAGATATTCCATGATTGCCCAAATAACCAAAGCGAAAATAAGGCACCTGCCACGGCAAGTGGCACTGTAATAATAATAACGAAGGGATCTATAAAACTTTCAAATTGTGCCGCCAAAATTAAATAGATTAATAAGAGAGCTAAGCCAAAGGCAAACATGGTATTTGATCCACTCTCTCTAAAATCTCTAGACTCACCACCTAAATCAGTGGTAAAGGTCTCATCTAGTACCTTTGCTTTAATACGATCCATTGCTTCTATTCCCTCTCCCAAACTCTTTCCTGGAGCTAAACCTGCAGATACAGTTGCTGACATATAACGATTATTGTGGTACAGCTGCGGCGGACTACTCTGTTCCTCAATCTTCACAATGTTATCCAATTGAATTAACTCACCATCTTTATTCTTAACGAATATAGAAGCAAGATCCAATGGTGTACTCGTATCTTTTTTATCAAACTGACCTATCACTTGGTATTGTCGGCCATTCATCATAAAATAACCAAATCGCTGCCCTGAAAGAGACATCTGCAGCGTCTGTGCAACGTCCAAAATAGAAACACCTAAACTCAAGGCCTTTTCCCGATCTATATTCACATATACTTCGGGTTTATTAAATTTCAAATTAACATCAGTGATCGAAAAAGTAGGATCATCATTCACAGCATCCATAAATTCAGGAATCTTTTCTTCCAATTTTTGAAAATTTGGTGCCTGTATAATATATTGTACAGGTAGTCCACCTCTTCGATTTACTGAAATCGTTGGCTGTTCCATAATAGAGACCTTAGCTTCCGAAGAAGAACGCGTCAATCGAGATAAATCACGAGCAATTTCAGCTTGAGTTCTACTTCGATCTTCTTGCTGCACTAAACCAAGGCGTATAATACCACTGTTAGCCGCAGCAGATCCAAATCCAGGAGAAGTAATAACCAAACTGACATCTTTTTCAGGAACCGAATCATTTACCAATGTCGTTAATTCAGTCATAAAACGATCCATATAATCGTATGATACACCTTCCGGAGCTGTAACACGCATAGTTAAGTAACTACGGTCATCATAAGGAGCTGTCTCTTTGGGTAATAAATTAAAGAATAAGTAGATAAGCGCAAAACAAGCTAATATGATGGGGTAACTTAACCATTGCTTTTTCAAGAATTTGACCAAAGAATTGGCATATCCATCCGTTAATGCAACAAAATAAGGTTCCGTTTTATCATAAAACTTAGTCTTTTTCTGTTCACCACCTTTCATCAGATAAGCATTTAACATCGGTGTCAATGTTAAGGAAACAAAAGCCGAAATAAGTACAGCTGCCCCAATAACTATCCCAAACTCTCGAAAGAGCCGTCCTACAAATCCTTCTAAAAAGACAACAGGTAAAAACACTGCTGCAAGTGTAATTGAAATGGATATCACAGCAAAGAAAATTTCATTAGATCCTTTTATTGCTGCTTGAATAGGAGACATCCCCTCTTCTACCTTTTTAAATATATTCTCTGTTACCACAATTCCATCATCTACCACTAGACCTGTTGCCAGTACAATCGCCAATAATGTTAATACATTGATGGAAAATCCACAAAGATACATCACAAAGAATGTTGCAATCAAAGATACTGGAATGTCAATTAGTGGTCGAAATGCAATAGACCAATTTCGAAAAAACAAGAAGATAATTAACACAACCAAAACAACAGAAATTAGTAATGTTTCGGCCACTTCCAGAACAGCACGTTTGACAAATAATGTATTATCAAGTGCTATTTTCATCACAATATCCTCAGGGAGATCCTTTTTCAATTGATCAAATTCTTTATAGAAATTCTTCGCAATTTCTAAATAATTGGTACCCGGCTGTGGAATGACCGCCATACTCAACATGGGCAGTCCCGAATCCGACATTTTCGTTTCGAAATTCTCAGCCTCCAGAGCAGCCTTTCCGACATCACTTAGCCGAATGATACTATTTCCTGTAGATTTTATGATGATATCATTAAACTCATCCTCTGAAGCTAAATTTCCGATAGTCTTTACTGTCAATTCCGTATTAGAGCCTGTCAATTTTCCTGAGGGTAGTTCAACATTTTGAAGGTTTAGAGCAGATCTCACATCCAATACGGTGACGCCATATGAATTTAATTTTACGGGATCCAACCATAATCGCATAGCGTATTTCTTTTGCCCCCATATCTGGACAGAACTGACACCTGGGATTGTTTGAAGCCTCTGTGAAATGGTATTCTCGGCATAATCCGATAATTCCAAAATATTCTTCTCAGAACTTTGAACAGTCATCGTAATGATGGGTTCCGAATCGGCATCAGCTTTCGATACCACAGGAGGAGCATCAATATCTTGAGGTAAGCTTCTCACTGCCTGAGAGACTTTGTCACGCACATCATTGGCCGCTTCCTCTAAATTCTTGCCTAAATTAAACTCAACTGTTATATTACTCGTACCTTGATTACTCGAAGACGAAATATTTCGAATACCATCAATAGAATTAATCGCTTTTTCTAAGGGTTCAGTTATCTGTGATTCGATAATATCAGCATTTGCTCCAGCATAACTTGTTCTCACCGATATCTGAGCAGGATCTATGGATGGAAATTCACGAACACCAAGATAAGTATAACCAATGATACCAAATAAGATGAGCATCAAATTTAATACAATCGTTAAAACAGGACGCTTAATACTTGTTGTAGACAAACTCATAAAAAAACAACTAACGTAATGTAACCTTCACTTTAACATCGTTCTTAAGCGACATTACTCCTGTAGTCAAAACAGTGTCACCGTTCATTAAACCCGACAACACATTCACCTTATCCTTAGTTCTTCCTCCCGTCTCGACAATCACTTCTCTTGCTTTACCCTCTTTGACAACAAAAACTTTTTTACCATTCTGGATCGGTATCAAGGCTTCCGACGGAACCATTAATGCATCGTCAATACTTTCCAGTGGCAATATAACATTCACAAATACACCAGGTACAAATTTATTATGTGTATTTTCCGCGATAGCTTTGATCAATAAAGTTCTAGTCGTTAAGTCAACAGATGGATCTATTGCAAAAACTTTAGCCTCAAAAGTTTCCTTAGATTCCGGAATTTTAAAAGAAATTCGTTGACCTACAGACACTCTATTCACATACTTTTCTGGAATAGCAAAAGAAAGTTTAACACGGTCAGATTTGACCAGTTTTGCAATTGGAGATGTTGGTGTGATATATGCCCCTTTCGATACTGATCTTAGACCGATTGTACCAGAAAAAGGAGCACGAATATAGGTTTTAGATAACTGAGCTTCAATAAAAGCTATTTGAGACTTTGCTGTTCTATAATCAGCCCTAGCGATATCATACTCTTCTTGGCTGATCGCCTCTTTCTCTAATAACAATTTTGCTCTTCTTTCATTTTCAGATGTCAATTGAGTCCTCGTTTTAGCCTGTTCCAGTTGCGCCAATAAATCAGCCGCTACAATCTTGACCAATACAGCCCCCTTATTGACGCGACTACCCTCAGAAAAATTCAATTGATCGATCAGACCCGAAACTTCCGAGCGAATCTCAACCTGTTCATCCGGTTCTATTGTTCCTGTAAGATTAAGGTTATCAGCAAATGATTCAGCAAAGATAACTGTACCATATACAGCCATATCACCTGTCTTTCCTTTTCCTGCATTAGGAGTAGCCTCCTTTTCCTTATTGGTCGCAATTCGTTGCCAAATCAAGTATCCAAATACAAGTACTAATAGCGCAATGACAATATATTTAATTTTCATAATCGAGTATAGCATGTCAAAATGCGTAAATGCATTTCAATATTCAAGTTTATAAAAATTAAACGACTAAAAAAGTAGATTTTCGTAATATTGTTATGATAATAACAGAATAAATATGATTATTATAAAAGATATGGTTTAGATTACCGTTCAGAAAAGTGTAATAAAACAAAAAACCACTAGCATTATGTGCTAGTGGTTTCGTATAAAAAAAGGCATCGACCTACTCTCCCACCTGTTACGGCAATACCATCGGCTCTGGCGGGCTTGACTGCTCTGTTCGGAATGGGAAGAGGTAGACACCGCCGATATAGACACCTAAAATATTTTGAATCAACAATGTTGATATAAACAAATCAGATTTAAAAGCAAATAGCCTTTCAACAAGGCTATTTGTATAAAAAAAGGCACCGACCTACTCTCCCACCTGTTACGGCAATACCATCGGCTCTGGCGGGCTTGACTGCTCTGTTCGGAATGGGAAGAGGTAGACACCGCCGATATAGGCACCTAAAATGTTTTTATTAGTCATA
>NZ_DJTA01000015.1:0-72995 GCF_002440335.1 Sphingobacterium sp. UBA6320
ATTAAACTAAAAAATAGCACCATTATATTTTTACAATTAATCAAAAAAAACACAATAAATCATAAAATACTGATTAATAATCAAAAAAGGATTTAACTCATTATTTAAGAGATAAAAACAGATATTAAAAAATATATATTAAATTATTTTAACCATAAAACATGGTATAAACAAAGTATTTAAATAATAACATTATGAACAAGAACAAAAAAATGTACATCGCTCCAACTATTGAGGAGCTAGTAATTGAGCTGGAGCAAGGTATTGCTGCAGGATCAGGAAATGCACAACCCGGCGCCCCTACGGTTAATGACGAAGACGGTGCAGGAGGAAGTAGTTGGGAGGTAGATGGCTTTTAAGAATTAACTTATCCTAACTAACAATTTTAACATTATGAAGACAATGAATAATAACTTAGCAAGCAAGTTTGCTCTTGCCGCTTTTTTGGCACTAGGAACTTTAGCAGTTACTAGCTGTAACAAAGATAATAGCCAAAATGGACAAGAAATTCCAGAAGGAAGTAGTCAACTTGTAGTCCGCATCTCCGGTATCAGTGATGGTGAAAACATCAGTACAAAAGATGTAAAAGGAAGCACATCGAGCAAAAAATCCAGCTCTAATTCTGTAGAATTAGTTCAATCCAAGGGTTTCGATGCCATTGTTGCAGTAGATAATAACGTTCCCTCGGCCGGAGAGACCACACTTTCTCAAGCAGGATTAAGAGCATCAAGTGGATTAAAAGCCGCATCTACGCCCCTGACATCTACTACTACATATCGCTTATATTTATATAAAAATAACGGTGGCACCTACACGTTCACCAAATCTATGCAATTCACACCTGGAGCAGAGACACCTATCCAAGTCCCTAATGGATCTTACAAATGGGTAGCATTGTCCTACAATAATACTGATGCTATACCAGATGCAGATGTCTCAAACAATCTTATTTTGCCAGAGAATAAAGATGTTCTTTATGCGACTTCAGGTGCTACTGACATTGTCATCAACAGCAATACAGCTCCCTTAAGCATTACTTTTAATCGTCTTTACGCTCGAATTGCCATTGAAATCAATACTTTAGGTATGTTTGCTCCGATAAATTCTGCAACTATAGCAGTTACAGGACAAAGCGCAAAAGCAGCAACATTTAATCTGACATCAGGCGTTTTGACATTAGCACCGACCGGAGGTGTACCTGCATTAACAGAGGTTAATTTTACCAATTTAGATGGCAATGCCAGCAGAAAAGTTGCATACTACTACACTGCAGACCAAACCGCCCAAAACTTAACTGTTGCGGTATCCAATTTAAAGATTCAACTTGATAATAATACTGAACGCGACTTTGGTGTTACAGCACTTACACAAAGCAAATCGATCACACCTGAGCGCGGCAAAAATCACCGTTTCTTAGTAGGTATCACCGAATCAGCATTAACTTATGGAGGTGTCAACTGGTCCAGATCAAATCTATATTATAAACCAAACGATCCGACACCATACCGTTTCTACCATACCAATCCACAAACAAACGATCCAAATAGTTACTTCTCGTTTGGTGCGCATCGTCCGCGCGTGTTAGCAAGCGCAAATGCTGCTGTAGATGCCTGTTCCTTAGTTTATCCCGCTGGTTTATGGAAAATACCGACCGGTGCACAATTGGACAATGTAACCTCTAGAGGTGTGCTGGGTGGATTGCTTGGTGATCTTGGCCTAACCAATGTTGCCGGAATCGATGCGTTAGTTATTGTGCAAGATGCATTAGCTGCCCGAGTAACTAATTCAACAGCAACTGCAGCCTATTCAGAACTTACACCTACAGCAGGCAATAACTCTGCATATGGAGCAGCAACATCATCTGTAAATAGATTACGCTTTAACTACAATGGCTACATGAACACATTAGGGGCTTTAGATAATTTGATCACACTTAATTTAGGAAATACCTACGGTAGTTACAATGCATTTTGGACAAGTGAAAACTTAATCGGATCTCCTCTTATCAATCTTGGAGTGAAATATCAATTAGGACATACTACAGGTGGTAATTATAAAGCTTATAGAACAACAAGTCTTTTAAGCGCAGGTCTTCTTGGCGCAGTAAGTGTCATCAACTCACCATTGATGAACATACGTTGCGTACGTGATGCAACTTGGGCTGCAAAAAGTGCTCAACCAAGTTATAACCCAATGCCTGTTTACCCTATCTAAGATAGAAGTGTAGAACTTGGCAATAATTAGTTTAGTTAACTGTCAAAAAGTAAATAAGAGCCGTCACTTATAAGGATGGCTCTTGTTTACTATCTTTATCACATCAAGATGTGTAAAAATAATCGAATAAGCAATTTCACTTCCCTAGCACCATGGATTAGCTTATATTAAAGCTTCAATTAAAATCAAATGATATACAAGAGCAGTTTATGATACTCTATTCCAGAAAAAATTTATAAAATATAAATCTATCTTCACGCAGTTACTATTTTTCAAAAAGTGGAAAAAACAGACGGATTACAGTTCCTTTTCCCAGTTGACTCGAGAGATTAATATTGCCTCCCATAAATTCAATTAAGTCTTTTACCAATGATAGCCCTATACCAGATCCCTTTCTGTACGATGTGTTACTCCCCCTTACCTGCATATGAAAAATTTTATTTAATTCATCCTCTGGAATACCGATACCATTATCCTCAAGCACGTAGACAATTCCTTGATCAATGATTTCACTATGGATATTTAAGTAAGCTTTGTCGGTTTTGTCTGCATATTTAACCGCATTCCCGATAAGGTTAGTAAATATTTGATAGACTGCACCAAGATCTGCATACAGAGCGTACAGATTTTCTAATCTGAATTCAATCTGTTGATCAGGAAAATTCATTTTCACTTCTTTGATCCATTCCGCTATTTTTTGATCCATAGGGATTTCTTCCAACTTATTTTCAGTTCCTCTTACCGTATTGATTTGTAAGGTTTGGTTAATAATGGATTCAATATTCTGGATTGAATCCGAAAAGTTTTTATACCATCGTTTACTTACTTGCTTTGGAATATTTTCATTCTTACTCAGAAAATCATTCCCTAATTTTAAAACGGACAATGGGTTTTTCAAATCATGAGAAAGTGTATTAGCCAAAATATCCAATTTATTACGAAAAGAAAGCTGTTCACTCTGCCGTTCCATTCGATGATAAGCTAGTTTTTGATCAGTCACGTCACTAGCGGTATGGAAGATGGCATAACAGAGTCCATTTTCATCAACCATCGCTCGATATTCAAAATCAAAATAACGTTTTACCTTGTTATCACCATCGACAATATTGGCAGGCATTGCATGGCCACGATAAGTAATACCCGTCTTCCATACATTCTTTAAAATAGAACTAAATCCTTCTTTTTCGAAATTTGGAAAACATGAACATAATGTTTTGCCAAGGATAGCATCATCCGCGCGCCACATGTCTAGCATGGCCTGATTAGCATAAGCAATATGAAGATCGCGGGTGTCATAAATAGCCGTTGCCAGAGGCGAGTGCTTAAGTAAAGACAATATTGTGCTATCATTTACCATCATTGGTGTATATAAATTATTCAAAAATTACTCGGATATAAACAAAGCTGTATGACAGCATAAACATTTTCCATGCCCTTATCATAAAACCATCATCATATTCATGGACACATATCATAGACGATCAGATCTCAACTTGCGGTAGCATATGCATTTTTATTGTTGGTACAGATACCTCCAATTCAAAACATATCATACAAAAATAGATCAAAAAACAATCTTAAACAACAGCCCATTTTTACTTTGGTTGCTGCAGTGTGGAAGTCGGAATCAGTCCATCTATCGCATAACGCTTCTTTAAATGGGGATAACGCTTTCGATATTCTGATGGTGTACAGCCAAAAAGCTTTGTAAACTGTTGTCTAAAATGTTTAATATCACGAAAACCAACTTGATATGCAGATTCATTGACATTTGCTTTGGTCGTAATTAGAATTTGTGCGGCCCTACGAAGTCGGATATATCGAATGAATTCATTGGCAGATTTTCCTGATATTGCTTTAATTTGTCTATAAAGATTTGAATGGCTCATACCCATAGTTTTAGCCAGTACTTTTACCGTAAAATCTTCTTCCAACAAGTGTGCTTCAACAGCTTGGATCACCTTTTCCAAAAACTCTTTATATTCAACAGGAATTTTATGGTCATTGGACTGTAATGTGATCTCGCTATGGAAATATTCGTGCAGACGATTCCTATTCTGAATCAGATTGTCTACACGTGCCATCAGCATATCTTTATCAAAAGGTTTGGTTATGTAGTCATCTGCCCCTCCTTCAATACCCTTTAGCTTGATTTCTGATGAAGAACTTGCTGTCAGAAGAATGAAAGGGATATGGCTCCATTGATTACTTTTCTTTATTTTATGACATAGATCAATCCCCGAGCCACCTTCCATCATAATATCACTAATGATGATATGGGGTTCTATTTTTTGTAAGATTGTTATCGCCTGTTCTCCACTTTCAGCCTGTATGACATGAAACCGATCTTGAAACAATTTGTAGAGATAATTTCTGATATCAGCATGATCATCCACCAATAACATGATCTCGCGTTCATGAGCAATTGATCTATCGGAGGCCTCGCTATAAAGGTTAACTTCAGTATCTAAGGTTTGCCCTACCATCGGACGATCTAGTTCCATCGCTTCCAAAGAAGAAGAAGCATGCTGGACAACTTGCAAAATTTGATCCTGATCATTGACAATTGCATGCTGTGGCAAGTCAACACAAAAAGTCATCCCGCGATCAGGATTGGAGTAATACGTGATTTCACCATGATGGATATCCACAAATTTTTTGACTAGAAACAAGCCTATTCCAAAACCCTCCCTAACAGTATTGGAAGAGGATAAATCACGCTGAAATGGCTTAAAGATATCTTCCTTCAACAAAGTCGGAATACCCTTGCCCGAATCCGAAATTTCAATGCGAATACCTTGACCAGTACTTTTAATATGTGCGGTCACCATTCCACCATCTTGTGTATATTTTAAGGCATTCTGCAGCAGATTAAAAAAACAGATTTCCAATTTTTCAAGATCTCCATGATAGGGATAAATTTCGATCTCCGTTTCCAATGTGTAGCTGATCTTTCGCGAGTGCGCAATTTGCCGAAAACATAGAAAAACTTCCTGAACCAAACTCACTAGATCCAAATGAACAAGAGATAGTTCATCAAAGTTTCCTTCGGATTTTCTGAAGAGTAATAATTTATCCACCAGATTTAACAATCGTTTGGAATGACGGTACACATCCTGAAGCTCGTCATAATCTTTTACCTCATCTTCGTTGGCCTTCAGTAATTCTTTTATTGGATTTATAATAAGGGTAAGCGGCGTACGTATTTCGTGTACGATATGCGTAAAAAATGTGACTTTTTTCTCTGTAAGTTCATTTTCCTTATCGCGTTCAAATTCAGCAGTCTTCAATTTGGTCAACAACAACGCTCGATGCCTTACATACAGAAAATAAAGATACAGGGCAGCGGCAACACACATCCCATAGCCTGTATAAGCCCAGCCTGTACGCCACCATGGCGGTAAGATCTGAATCACAATAGTACGTTCAGTCGGGTTCCAATCACCATTTGCATCCGTCGATTTAATTCTTAAAGTATAGGTTCCTTCTTTAAGATGCGAATAGTAAGCTGATCGCTGTTTATCCACATAGTTCCAATCCTTGTCCCAACCTTCAAGAAAATAAGCATATTTAATCCGATCAGAAAAACTATAATCTAATGCGGCAAAGGAAAAAGATAATACCGCCTGATTATAAGGAATTGTCAAGTTGTTAATGGCATTGAGAGGATCTGTACCATAACGGTTATCAATACCATAGGGATTATTATTGATCTGGAGTTGCGTCAGTCTCAGTGGCGAAAAGACTGCATGAACTAATAGGTCACGCGGCTGAAACAAATTGAAACCCCGAATACCTCCAAACACCAAATGTCCGTCTGACAATTTCAGCGCCGCATTATAATTAAATTGATTGCTCTGCAATCCATCAGATTTATAGAAATTTTGGAATGAACGCGTTTTGGTATCAAATTTTGAAAGTCCATGATAAGTGGATATCCACAAATTGCCAAAATCATCATTTAATGCATTTAATAAAGTATTGCTTGGCAATCCTTCTTTTTCGGTATATTTTTTAGATTGACCCGTCACTGCATTAAAGTATAATAATCCTCCCCCTTCCGTACCTACCCATAAATGATGACGATCTGCCTGCTTAATAAAACGGACAGGTGTGCCCACTGCATATTTTTTAAAACGTCTGGTTTGCAGGTCCAAGCGGATCAATTCAGACCAAGATCCCATCCAAAGAACATCTTCCTTTTCCTCAAAAAAAGTAAGTACATCATATATGGGCAAGTTTAAAGGTTTAAACTGATCTTCCATCGCATCAAAAAGATAGACCTCTCCCCCTCCCAAAGTCGATGCCCAGATTCGCTTTCGGCTATCTTTAAACAAACGCCAAGCTGCTGAATTGACATATTCCGTATTGGGATAATAACAGGTATAGGACTTGACCTGACCGCTAGCCATATCCAACTTAAAAATACCAGCATCATAGGTCCCAATCCATAATTGATTGTTCTCATCCTGAATAAGCCCCGTGACAAACGCGCGCTCAAGAAGCAATCGGGAGGTCATGGGGTACTGTACAAATGCTTGTTGTTTTAAATTCCACTTCAACAGACCAGAACCATCCGTACCGACCCATATATGATCACCATCTGCTTGTTCCAACACAGAAATAAAATCCCGAGGGCTTACCTGCCTGTCCAATAAATTATGCTTTACTAATTGAAACTTACCCTTACGAGGATCGATCACATTCACTCCACCACGAATCGTTCCTAACCATTTCCGACGCTGAGCATCTTCGTAGATAGCAATAACAGCAGTACTGGTTAGTTTTTTTTCATCAAAACCCGTATTCTTTTCGATTTTTTTGGTATCCATATTAATCTTTTGTATACCATCTCCATCGGTACATACCCAGATTTTACGGTCCTGACCAAAATAAAGATTCACAATCCTTTTATTGGTTAGGCCATTTTGTGAACTATAATACTGAAAGGCTTTAGTTTGCAGATCATAACTGGTAACTGCCCAACTGTTTGAAAACCATATCACTCCATCGCTTGACGCAGTCATCAATGTCGCATTAAAATCTCCCTGTACAAGAACTTGAATGCAGTTATTTTTACGATCATACATGGCTAAGCCTACCCCCTGTACCATCAGCATTAAGCTTCCATCAAAAGTTTTACAGATCGAACTGACACTGTACTCCTGATCACTCACTCTTCCTGAAATATATAAAGGGACAGTATGTGCTGTGAGACCTGTTCCTGTTTTCGTAATCGACAATAGACCCGCTTTCCCGGAAGCGGCGAAGATTTGACCATGGTTATCTTTCTCCAGCTGATGGATGGAGAAATCTATCGGTTGCAATTCAGAATTTTCCCGAACTAGATCTATCCGGGTAAAATGATTACGATCCATGTCCAAAACACACATTCCGCCCTTGGTTGCAATATAAAGAAGACCCCTTTGATCTTCAAGAATATCCGTAATGCGATTGTCGGGAAGCGATTTATTTTCTAATGGATTATTTCTAAAAACCTTAAATTCATAGCCATCAAAACGATTGAGTCCATTAAAAGTTCCAAACCACATAAATCCATCTTGATCTTGGTAGATATCGGTCACAAAATCATTAGACAGGCCATGATCGATCCCCAAATATGCGATGGACGACTGCGCACGCGCATCAAAGCATAGCAATAAAAAAACAAGAAGGCATGATAGGTTGTTCCTCATAATTATTGGCGGTAAAATGATTGGTTAGATAGCTATAAATCTATGTAAAAAGCAGACTTTTTACAAGTGTTAAATTAACATTTAATATTCACAAAATGAATTTGATCTCATCTTGATAAAAATAAGCCACTTTTGTCAACTAACCACGCCAAAAAACCATTTAGCACTTAAAATTGTGATTGATAGAAACTTTTGATTAAAATCTCAGCAATCCAATTATGCTGATTTCCCCCCTTATTTTTGACCAAATCCCCCCCAATCTATTCAAAAGATAGTTGCGATAATTGTATATCGAGTAAAAATACTCACCAATTTATAACCAAACTAATTATTAATGAAAAGAGGTAAAGTGCTTAAAAAGCGTCTTGGAATTTGGATATTTCTAATGACGGTAAGCTGCTATGTTGCCACAGCTCAACAAGTCCGCGTGACCGGAAAGGTATCGGGTAGTGGCGTCCCAATTCAAGGGGTTACAGTAGGAGTCCTAGGTAGCGAATCAAAAATTCTTACAGATGCACGGGGAATGTATGCTATAAGTACCAGTAAAAATGCAACCCTGGTTTTTACAAGTGTGGGATATGCCCGCCAAGAGATCGCATTAGCGGAAAAAAAAGTGGAATCCGATAATATGATCTTACTGGATGTCATACTCCAGATGAATGAAAATGTGATAGAAGATGTCGTTGTTACGGGTTTTGGACAACGGGAAAAAAGAACCTCCGTTGTAGGATCAGTGACGACCATCAATCCAAAAGAATTAAAGGGGCCAACCAGTAACTTGACGACCATGCTAGCAGGACGTGTAGCTGGTATGATTGCTTTTCAGCGCAGCGGAGAACCAGGATCTGATAATGCCAACTTTTTCATCAGAGGCCTGGGGACATTTGGTACCGGTAAACAAGATCCGCTGATTTTGATCGATAATGTCGAATCATCCCCAACCGATATGGCCCGCTTGCAACCAGACGATATTTCCAGCTTTTCAGTTCTGCGTGATGCAAATGCTGCTGCCATGTATGGTGCTCGCGGTGCAAATGGAGTCGTATTGATTACGACCAAATTAGGTACAGATGGAAAAACAAAGTTTGAATTTCGAACAGAAAACAACATTTCCACCAACACCAGAAATTTTCAGTTTGCGGATAATATTCGCTATATGGAAATGGCCAATGAAGCTTATCTGACACGACCTGCAGATGCTTCGAGCGGTCAGGGGTTGCCGTATTGGCAAAGTAAAATCGATCATACACGCGCTGGAGATAATCCGCTATTTTATCCCAATAATAACTGGATCGATCAGCTGATCAAAGATTACACACTCAATCAACGAAACAATTTAAATATTTCAGGTGGTGGTGCAAAAGCAAGGTACTACTTAGCCGGAACTTACAATATCGACAACGGGATTCTGAAAGTTGATGGCATCAACAATTTTAATAATAATATTAAGCTGAAAAATTACTCCGTCCGTTCCAATGTCGATATCAATTTTACACCGACCACAACGGGAATTGTGCGTGTCTACGCCCAGTTTGATGATTACAATGGTCCTATTGGTGGTTTGGACGAGAATAATAACCGTATCAATGGTGGTGCGGTCACCTTTAGACGTGCAATATGGTCAAACCCTGTGATGTTTCCCGCGCTATATCCATCTTCATATATGCCTTATATGAACCATCCGCTATTTGGCAATGCATTAAATCGCAACGGAGGACTGTTTGTCAATCCTTATGCGGAAATGGTACGTGGATATCAGGAATTCAATACCTCGACCATTATGCCTCAAATTGAATTACGTCAAGACCTAAGTGCTATCGTACCAGGTCTAAACTTAACCGCTATGACCTACTTAAAACGCTATGCATATTTTGAAGTGAGCAGAAGGTACAATCCATTTTATTACTCCGCAACATCAAATGCTGATGGCGACCTATCACTGCGTGTCATGAACGATGGATCTCAAGGTTCAATAGGCCCTGTAGGAACAGAATATCTCGATTACTCAGAGTCTGCCAAAGAGGTCAATTCGATGTTTTATGCCCATGCTATTGCCAATTACAATCGTGGATTTGGCAAACACAATGTTGGCGGTACACTCATTGGATTAATTCAAAACTCATTGAGTGGTAATGCTGGTTCGTTACAATTATCTTTACCGGCTCGTAATATCGGTCTTTCGGGTAGATTTACCTATAATTTTGATGATCGCTACATTGCCGAATTTAACTTCGGTTATAATGGATCTGAGCGATTTGCAAAAGCAAGACGTATGGGTTTCTTCCCTTCATTTGGTGTATCTTATAATATCTCCAATGAGTCGTTTTTTGAACCGCTACGCGAAGTGGTCAATAAATTCAAATTAAGGGCCACCCATGGATATTCCGGAAATGATCAAATCGGTCGAGCACAGGACCGTTTTTTCTATCTTTCAGAAGTCAACATGAATGCCGGTGAAATTTCGTTCGGAGAATTGGGGGGATATCAGAGACCGACTATTGCAATCAACCGATATGCCAATGAAGCCATCACCTGGGAGCGATCTCGCCAAACCAACTTGGGTATGGATCTGAATCTATTTAATGCTATTGAATTAAACATCGATATATACAAACAAATCCGTAGCAACATTCTCACCAATCGGTCTTATATTCCTAGCACAATGGGCTTAAGAGCCCCTATCGTAGCCAATACCAATAAAGCAGAAAGCAAGGGTGTGGATCTCACATTGAGCTATAATAAAAACTTCATGAACGGCTGGTACCTTCAGGGAAGAAGCACATTAACCTATGCCGTCAGTAAACGCTTAATCGTTGATGAACCAGCTTATCAAGAGCCCGGACGCTATACCGTCGGAACCTCAGCCTCACAAGAGTTCGGATACATCGCTGAAAGACTTTTTGTGGATGATCAAGAAGTGTTAAATTCTCCTGTCCAATTTGGTAAACCTGGTATTGATTATTTAGGGGGTGATATCAAATACAGAGATATCAATGGCGATGGCCAAATTACCGACCTGGATCGTGTAGCGATTGGGTACCCAACCACACCCGAACTGATTTATGGGTTTGGAGGCACAGTGGGCGGTAAAGGTCTAGATTTTAGCTTCTATTTTCAAGGTTCTGCAAGATCTTCATTCTTTATCAATCCTGAAAACATCTCCCCTTTCTATCTCAACGGAGGTTCTCAAAATGGACTTCTAAACGTGATTGCTGATAGTTACTGGAGTGAAGAAAACCGAGATCTATATGCCTTCTGGCCAAGATTAAGTGAAAATATTATTACCAACAACAACCAAAGATCGACGTGGTGGATGCGCAATGGATCATTCTTAAGATTAAAAACTGTTGAAATCGGCTATACCTTCAAAGAAAGTTTAATGAATAGACTGAAAGCAAAAAATCTACGGATTTATGCCAATGGAATGAATCTATTCGCGATCAGTTCTTTTAAAATGTGGGACGTAGAGATGGGGGGACGAGGTATCGGTTATCCGATTCAAGCCACTTATAATATTGGCTTGCAGCTTGGTTTTTAAACATTACAAAATGATGAAACACTCATGAAATGCGGCATGGTATCCTGTTAGTTGAACCCTGCGGAATCATATCGATTGCCAACAAGCAACTCATGATTATTTATAAAAAATTATCCAAATGAAAAATTTAAAGATAAAAAAGATAAAACGGTACCTCATATATCTATCCGTAAGTACCATCGGTTTTTCCGCATGTGCAGATTATATTGATGTCGTTCCCGACAATGTTGCGACTATAGACAATGCGTTTTCATTACGCAACGAAGCTGAAAAATTCTTATTTACATGCTATGCATGGCTACCAAATAATGCCGATGCACAGAGCAATACCGGTTTTTTAGCAGGCGATGAAGTATGGATTCCTGTAGCGCAGCGCGAGATCTATCCTGCGAATAATTGGCGTATTGCACGTGGAGGACAAAATGTAAATGACCCCTTGGTAGATATCTGGCGAAGCGGAATGTGGACCGCTATACGTGATTGCAATATTTTTTTAGAAAATGTTTCCAATCCATCAAAAGTACCCGATTTATCCAGTGAAGACCGCTCGAGATGGATTGGGGAAGTGATGTTCCTAAAGGCATACTACCACTATCTTTTGATGCGTCAATATGGTCCTATACCCTTGGCACGCACCAATATTCCTTTGGATGCAAACCAACAAGAAGTACGAGTAACACAACGTCCCGTAGACGAAGCCGTGAATTACATCGTATCCTTGTTAGATTCAGCTTCAAACAGTGCTGTTCCTTTGATTATTTCGGATCAGGCATCTGAATTAGGTAGGGTCACCAAGCCTATTATTCAATCGATAAAAGCCGAAGTTTTGCTAACAGCAGCAAGTCCCTTATTCAATGGTAATGCAGATTTTCAGTCGGTGAGTAACAAAGATGGAGAACCTCTTTTTAATCCCGTGTACGATGCTTCCAAATGGACACGTGCTGCCGAAGCAGCCAAAGACGCAATTGCATCAGCTGAATCTGCAGGTATTGCATTTTTCCCATTCCGCAAAACGGAATATGGACAATTCAAAATGAGTGATGAAACTGCACAAGTATTAGGGATAAACTTAGGTTTCAATGAGCGCTGGTCTTCTGAGCACATCTGGGCAAATCCTAATTACCAAGCTTGGAATATCCAGCGAGATGCGATGCCTTTGCTCACCACAGATGCTGTAGTCGGTACTGCAAGACAGCATTTAAGCGCTCCAATCAAAATTGCTGAAATGTTTTATACCAAAAATGGCGTCCCGATCAATGAAGATAAGACCTTAGACTTTACCAATAGGTTTACCCTAAGGACCGCTAAGAATGAAGAACGCTTTCATATAAAAGAAGGATATACCACAGCTAGGCTAAATTATGACCGTGAAGCCCGATTTTATGCATCATTAGGTTTTGATGGCGGTATCTGGTTTAAATTTGACACGAAAAGCTTATCCGATGAAGACACCTATTATGTACAGGCAAAACTTAATCAACCTGCAGGGGCTAATAATCACGGATGGATCAATGAGACTGGTTATTTCTTAAAAAAACTAGTCAACTGGGAACAAGCCTTTGCCAGCAGTGGTGTGAGTTACAAATCATACCCGTGGCCAACGATCCGTTTGAGTGATATCTACCTCATGTATGCCGAAGCTTTAAATGAAGCCAATGGACCATCTCCAGAGGTATATACTTATTTGGATCGCATCCGCGAACGGGCAGGATTGGCCGGTATCGTCGAATCTTGGAGTTCATTTTCTACCAATCCCAGCAAACCAAATACGAAAGATGGACTACGCGAAATTATTCAACGTGAACGCATGATCGAATTAGTCTTTGAAGGAAAGCGCTATTGGGATCTACGCCGTTGGAAATTGGCGGTTAATTATTTCAACCAAAATATCACAGGATGGAGTGTTAACCAAGAGGTGACCAGTGATTACTACCGCTTACGCACGCTATATGCACAAACATTTGTCGCACCACGTGATTACTTTTGGCCGATCGCACAAGGAGAATTAACCGTAAACCCTTCACTGGTGCAAAATTTGGGTTGGTAGCCCTAATTTTAATATCAATGATACAAGATTATTAAGAACATGAAACAAACAAAACTTTATATTTTCACAATACTGATGCTAACAGCGGCATTGAGTAGTTGTAAGGAGGAGTTTAAAACAGCTCAGGTAACTAATACTACCGCACCACAGCCCGTAAGCAATGTCCAGGTCGAAAATTTACCGGGAGCAGCTCGTATCCATTACACACTGCCTAAGGATCAGGATCTGCTTTACGTTCGGGCAACCTACACTTTGGCCTCTGGTCAAGAAATGGAGGTAAAATCTTCCTACTACAACAACTCATTGCTTGTAGAAGGATTTGCGGATATGAAACCTCATGATATTAAACTCTCTACCGTAAACCGTAGCGAAATGAGTTCAACACCTGTAACCGTATCGGTTACTCCATCGGAAAATCCGATCTGGGATACTTTTCGAAGTTTAGAAGCGATTGGTGCTTTTGGAGGAATACGCATAACTGCAGATAATGAAAAGGAAAAAAACTTGACCATTATGGTTATGGTTGATTCTTTAGGAGAATGGGTGCCATCGGTAGACAATATTTACACATCTGTAAAACAGATCAATCGAACCATTAGAGGATTTGCCCCTAATCCAAAACAATTTGCGATCACCATACGCGATAAATACATGAATTTTACGGATACCATGGTGACCACCATTACCCCCTTATTTGAAACCGCATTACCAAAATCCCGTTATAATGCTATCAGTTTACCTACTGATGCTAAGCAACAGTATGCGTCGACAGGATTATCAAAAATGTGGGATGGCGATATCATCAATTGGCCTAATATCTCCCTCACGGATGTCACGATCAATGGTCCTCAATGGATCACTTTTGATACAGGAACCTTAGCAAAAATGAGTAGGATCGTCATCTGGAATTATCCAGAATACACCAACAATGGCCGTATGTATTATTATGGTGGGAATGTAAAAAATTTCGAAATCTGGGGTTCAGACAACCCACCTTCGGATGGAAGTTGGAATAACTGGAAACTACTAGGAACCTTTGAAAGCAAAAAACCTTCAGGATTACCGATGGGGCAACAGACCGATGAAGATTACCAACTCGCCAATTCGGGACTAAGCTTTGATTTTGATGTCAGTGCTCCAAAGGTGCGCTATCTGCGGATAAAAACTTCAAAAAACTGGCAAGGTTCTTCATTTATGGCAATTGCAGAAGTTCAGGTATATGGAGACCCTCGCTAACGAGGACCACCATTTATTTTTAAGACAAAAATTATGAAAACACAACTCATTAAAATAATAGGTAAGAGCATGCTGTTTGGCGTGGCGCTACTTCATCTTTTCAGCTGCTCAAAAAGTGATGATTATAAAAAATATCTAAAGGACGGAGAAATAAGCTACACTGGAAAAATAGATTCAATAAAAGTTTATTCTGGAAAAGAGCGGGTATATATTACCGGTCTATTTATGGCTGATCCAAAAATCGAACGATTAAAAGTCTATTGGGACAATCGACAGGACTCCGCCGAGCTCAACATCAATAGAACTCAGGGTGTAGATACGTTAAAGTTATCGTTACCCATCCGAGAAGGGGTACATAATTTTGAATTTATCACCTTTGATGGACAAGGCAATAAATCACTCAGCGTTTTTAAAACAGGAATTTCCTATGGCGAAAGGTATGGATCTGGATTACTCAATCGCCCTTACTACACGACCGGCTATTTTGCCGGCGATCAAAAAACGACCATTTCTTGGGGCGGTATCGATTTGACCAGTGGAGCAACATTTACAGAAGTTGAGTATACCAATACGGCAGGAAAGCTGGTCATACAACGTGATTCGATCCATATCGGTGAAAGCATATTAAAAAACTATCTTCCTGGAAAACCGTACCGTTATCGTACTCTATTTGTCCCCGATACCTTAAGTGTAGATACATTTTACACCAACTATGTCACAGAGATAGTGCCCAAAGAGATTTACTTCAAAAATATGAATTTCCCATTCCAGACTTCTGCCATGGCAGGAAGCAGATGGGGAACTCCAGCAGACTGGTTATTGAATGATGCCGCAAAAAACTTTAAACATACCGACAATAAGTTCTATGGAGGTATAGAGATACGCTCCAACCAAGCTTGTTTATCCCTCGAAGCAGGATGGTGGCAATGGGCTACACCATCGCCAAACTTAGCTCCGATTGTCAATGGAAAAATGTATCAAACGACCAACCTTCAACCTGGAAAATATCGGTTTACCATTACAAAACTAGACAAAGGAGCTGCAGGAACAGTACATTTAGTTGCTGCTAAAGGAACCCAATTACCTGATCAAGCTCATTTAGCTGTTCAAAGTTTGGGTTATCAGGTTATTTCAGGAACCCAGGCCGTATTGGAATTTAATTTGTCTGAAGCAAGTGCCGTCACTATCGGACTATTGGGCAACATGCCTGGAACAGCGAGTGATGGATCATACATCAAGATAACAGGTAATATGACTTTTGAAGTTTTACAATAAAAAAGAAAATATGAAAAAAAGATATTTCTATCTGCTTATGCTCGGTTTGACCCTGCAGGCATGCGCCAAATCAACATCCGATATGTTACCCGTAAAGCCAATCGAAAATTCGGAAGGAATTGCTCTGCCCAGTTTGGGAAAATTAGCATTTTCCAATATCACCACCTCAGGAGCAATGGTTAAAGGAATGGTGTCCCATAAAGGCGGAGCGCTCGTCACCAGTCGAGGTGTCTGCTGGAGCACGAGTCCCAATCCCACGATTGAAAATAATCCTCACGAAGCAACAGTCAGCAAAGGATCAGGAGAATTCAGCGTTCAGCTCAACTCCCTTGTACAGTCTACCACCTATTACATCCGACCTTATGCAAAAAACAAAGGTGGAGTGACGTACGGAGATCAGGTAATTTTAAAAACGGCAGATATACAATCTGTCAATTTTGCCCAAACACCGATGTTTATTATCGGTTCATCACGAGCTTATTATGACGTGGAAATTTTGAGCAGTGGCGGCGGAGCAGTAACGGAGCGTGGTGTTTGTTGGGGAACAGCAGAAAATCCGACAATAGCGCAAAACAAGGCTGCACATGGAACAAACGGTGTCGGCAAATTTAGAATCGGATTATCAAACTTAACTCCACAGACCAATTATCATCTTCGGGCATATGCGATCAATGAAACCGGAGTGAGCTACGGAACCAATATTCCCTTTCGAACGATTAAGACAGGGAACGTCACGTATACATTCAACAAAGCAAGCAGTCCTACAGCTGAAGAACTCGCAGCCTACTCCCGCCTGCAGGTTGCGATTGACAGTGCCGTTTGGTATGCGAATCAATATACATCAGCGACTAAGCATGTATACCTCAATTATGTACCTGGGGTAGCTACCGCTGATGCCAATAATGAAGGATGGATGCGATTTGGATCAAATACCTCTTATCAAAATATCCGTACAATGCTACATGAAATGAATCATACATTTGGAACAGGTACAACAAGCTGGTGGTCACAGCAAGCAATAAGTGCTGGAAAGTATCAATTGACCAATGGAAATAATATGTTAAAATTGATCAATTCGGATCAAAATGCGGTCTTAAGTGGCGACAGTCAACATTGGTGGCCATATGGTCTGAATCAAAATTCCGAGGTCAGTTCAAGTTGGGACTACGTATATAACTGTTTGATTATTGAAGCCATGCGTAAAGATGGTATGACCAGCCATAGCGGAAGTTATGCACCATGATTAATACCTAAAGAATTAAATCAATAAGAAAATCCAGTTTAAGATTGCAAAACCTCAGTCTGCAGAGCGGGGCTATGCAATCTTAAACTAATACATATGTACAAGTTTTTTACACATGAAATCCACCATTTTTAACAGAACAAAGACTACAAAGTGTAGTTATCTTTGAGTAACAGTTATTATTAAAAATAATTGTTCTTCAATAATGTTAGAATAATGGGACGAAGGGATTTCGTCCCATTTCTTATTTAAATAAATTAACAAGTCCAAGCCAAATTTATCTATAGATATACTATTATATGCTTATAAAGCTGTTAAAGTATATTTAAAAATTGCTATTGTTGCGATGTCATTCGATTTCTCATTTACTAATTTCACAGCAGACTTAGCCTCGAGAACCTTTAAACCAACCTTTTTACAAAAAAGTGTATCAACGCCAATATTATCCCAGTTCCTTATGAGCTGTACATCGAGACTTATTGAATGATTATTAGGAAGATTTATATGATCGACCCGAATCTCAAATGCTTCATTTGAACCAACCGCTACATGTTCAAAGGATTGATGATAGGAATACGATCCTTGAGCAAGCATTTCGGTCTTGCTTGCATCAATTTCTCTATTATACACTGGATTCACACTTAGTGATAAGAAAGGACGTAGAGTGATGGAAAGTGCTGTGCTCGCTATCTGCGCTTTAGTTTCTACAACACCAAAGAGCAGATAGCTTGCCCCAATATATAAACACAAGCACAAATATTTTTTCATAGGATGATAGGGTCAATATTATCATTAAGGTGATAGTCCAGTGTAATGGATAAAGTTAAAAAATAGCGATCAAGCTAAGTCTGTAAAAAAAAGCATTCCTCATGTTAAATATAACAGCGTCAAAGTGCGTATATCTGTCGATAGCTCATCGGAATATTCCCAGTACATTTCTTTACAAAATGCCTAAAATTGGATTCATCCGTAAATCCCATCTCATAAGCAATCTGTGAGATCGATAGATCGGTATATTTAATATAACGTAAAGCCTCCTTCAGTACGATATCGGAAATCGCTGATTTTGCGGTTTTCCCCCATATAGCTAAACACATTTCTGTTAATTTTCGAGGAGTAACGTTCAGTTTTTCCGCATAAAACTGAACATTGGTCTGCTCTTTAAAGTGCTTATGTACCAAAATAGAAAAAGCATTTACCATTCCACGTATTGGAACTGCCCCGTAGTCCAGCAAGCAGGAGTTGAATTTAATATGCTGCATACCCTCCAATAACAACGACTCAATACAATTGTGGATCACAAGATCCGATACATCATGGACAAGATTTTCTGTACGGCTGATCAGCTTCATAAAATCTTCCTCATCTCCAAGAGTGTCTGTAATCTGCACCGATTGAAAAGCATCAAAAAATAATTCCGAATTGAGAAGTACAGAATCAGAAATTGATTTTTCGTAGAAAGCAGCTGTAAAAGTGATGATATACCCTTTAGCCATTACACTTTGAGTGATATCATATTCTTTTCCTGAACCGATAAACGCCATTTTATCTCGACCAACTCTATATTGTTCTATTCCAGTTGAAATTTCTAAAGGCTCAAAAGCTCTCACAATACTAAAAAAATCAACAGGCTTATACCAATAAAAAACCTGTTCACGATTCCAATCACTTAATGGAAACAGTTTGAATTCAGTAGGGGGCACATTCATATTATTATCGTGTAAATGCTGGTTTAAGGATTGTTTTAATTTGGATTAACATGGCTGCAGGATCTGTTTTAGAAAATACATGAGATGCACCATGCCGCTTAAAATCTTCAATCTCTTCATCATCTGCACTGGCTGTATAACCAAAGATTTTGATTTCTGGAAATCTAACACCTATTTCACGAGCAGTGCTTATCCCCCCCATATTGGGCATATGGAGGTCCAATATGCAAATTTCAGGAAGCACCTCAGCGTCAGCAAGTTTTTCGATCAATTCTGCACCATCATTGCAGGTAAAATAAAGATCAAAAATCTCCATTCTTTTGATCAGCAATTTCATCATAGCTTGTTGGAAAACACAGTCATCTGCAAAAACAAGTTTAAGTTTGGGCTCCATGGCTATTATATTAATAAACTGCAGTCTCTAGACTACTTTTTAATAAAATTTTAGTTATTTTTATTTAATTATTTTTAACTCAATTAAATTCTTATTTTCATGACTGCTAACAGGAAATAAACAAATTGGTCCTGCTGCTAGGCAGTTTTCCATTTCTATCAGTATCATTTCAATTTTTGGTTGGATGTACTTTTTTTTTCGCTTATTATCTTGGTTCATATTTTTTCTTTTTAAGCCAAATAAAATATAAAATGTAGTCTAATTCAGACTTAAAAAAATATTTAAATCATTAATTATCAACCTACTATTTGTCGTAAATATTACGTTTTTAAAATTTTTATTTATTTGAGCATTGTGGTCTTTATGCTTTTAAAATGCTGTCTGATAATTAGCTATTGCTTAATTCCAATCTTTTTCATAAATTTACTAGATACAATACTAGTCTGAATTAGACTAATCAAGATATAGTACTAACTTAGCTACAAACAATTAGCTAAATGTTACTATTATGACTTTTAATTTTATTTTACTGGATGCTAACTTATCATCTACTATTGCAATCAGGTTTATCGACGATAAAAAGGATGAGCATCTTATAAAAACTCCTTTAAGGATTACCTCTTCCCGATGGGATCAAGAGAAACAACGTCCTGACAATATTTATCTAAAAAGATACAAAAAGCTACATTTACTTCTGAATAGGATTCGAATCGGAATTGCCAACTATCTAAGAGAAATCAAAACAAAACAGCGTACATTTTCCATCACTACCTTGGGACGGATTATAAAAAAAAATACAACCTTAAGCAATGTAGCTTTGCCAGAAGGTGGTTTATTGAAACATATGGAGGCTTACATCAATAATAGACACCATATAATCTCCTCTGCAACCTACAAGCGCTATATGGTTTTCTTTCGATTGTTAGAAAGATTTGAAGGCCACCGTATGCAACACCTGCATATAAACGAAGTCAATGAAACTTTTGTTAAAGATTTTTTAATCTTCTGTGAATTAGAACAGTACAGCAAAACCACCACATATCGAACCATACATTTTGTACGTACCATTTTAAATTTTTTGGAAAAAAGAGGAATACGCACGTATGTGTATGAACTTGAGCTTCCAAAGGAAAAAAAATATCATCAAATCGTAACTTTAACAGAGGATGAACTGATCAAAATTAAAAGAATGGAAGTTCCTGACACACTGCAAGCAGCAAAAGACTGGCTTATAATCAGTTGTTATACGGGTCAACGTGTTTCAGACTTTATGAATTTTAACATAGCAATGATGGAGGTTCTTGATGGAAGACCCTGTATGTCATTTGTTCAACAAAAGACGCAAAAGGATATCCTATTACCGCTTCATCCTGCAGCTTTGGTAGTTATGTCAAAAAATAGTGATTCATTTCCAGCTCGATTACCCATTCAGAAATATAACGATCAGATTAAAGAAGTTGTACGTTTAGCAGGTATAAAAAGTTTAGTAAAAGTACATAAGCGCTGTGGATTCAGAGCATACGAGATGATGGTACAAAAATGGGAAGCGATTACAAGCCATATCGGACGCAGAAGCTTTGCTTCAAATTTCTACGGTAAGATCCCCACTCCACTTTTAATGGAGGCTACGGGACACAGTACAGAGCAAATGTTTCATCGCTATATTAATAGCGTAGACACCGAAAGAACACGCTCATTAGGTAACTATTTTGAAAAATCATACAAGGAAAAGTTTCTTACCACCTAAAGTTGCTGACAATACAATAAAGACGGCCTAATTATTCGGTTAGGGTAATGACAAAACCAGGATATCAACATGAATCGCGATAGCGAAAGAATAAATGTCTAAATAAATAAGGATCATCCATTGATCACGATCATAAGCATCTCCGTTAATAACAATGCTGAGGATGAGGGGCTCCTGTTCTCTGAATCGAGATAAAATCGCCTATAAGAGAAAATTATCTATCGTAATCACAAAGCAATAATTCACCAAGAGCTTTAAAATTATATCTAAACAATTACAGAATCTCGTGCATGAAATACAGTGCTATAATTTTGAAATAAATCGATCTATCACTTGCGCACGACTTCGAAGAAATATTTTCATGCTAGCCTTATTTGCTCCCAAATTATTGTTTCCAATTTTCCATTTCTCAAAATCTCGCTTTTGAGAATCACGTATTTCTGCAGCGAAGATTTCAACAAATTGCATCAGCTCGTTAAACTTATTACTTTTATAGGCCTGCCAAGTTTTATTTAACAAGACTCTTACTTCAGGATCTTTAAGAATTTTCTTGTACAATTCTGCTCCAATTCTGTCATCATTCTCTCTAATCAAATCCAGTGTGACATTGTTGAAGTAAGTTCGATGATGTTCTTCACTAAAGCCGAAGCCAAAATCAAAATCCCAGATGGGCCCCATTGTATATTTCCCGCCCGATCTTTTATGCATATAAACACTTTTAGGATGACAGACCTCATGGTTTGCCACCAACATATTTACAATGAGAAAATTGACAAACTGCTGCTTATCAAATATATTACCATAAGAATTCTTAGGAAATTCTTTAGCATACAACAAATTTTCAAAATTTTGAAAATCCAACTTCCATGTTTCAAATTGAAATCCAGATTCAGGATCTGGATCTTTCAACATAACAGGCAAATCAAAATATTTTGTCTTAAACTTCCATTCTTCATCAAAGTAACTGTCAAGCTCCCACAAAATACCATCATCACCAACATTTACTCTATTCTCATGAATTTCAACTTGTTGTGTCAAATTATAATTTCCTCGATATACACCATTTATAGTCAAATCCACTGATACAATATCGTGAGTATAAGGCATACCCAATTGCTTCCCAATTTTCATTGCAACGGCGTTTGTCATTAAGGTATAGTCATTATAATTAGCTAATAGAACCCAATCTTTTGCATCTGGCAAATTTAAAAGTGATGCTTTTTTATCCAACTTCAATCGAAATGGCTTCTTAGGCTTACTCCATGTCGAATTTCCCCTCCCTTTAATTCTTGTTTTTATCTTGTTAACATTCTTAAATTTATCATTTCCCTCAATATATATTTCAGCACTCAGATACACATCTTTATCCATCACTTCTTGTTTATCATCAATATTGATAAAAATATGGGGTACCACAGCTCTGACACTTTCATCTAATATTGGGAGCTCTTCAATAGGAGCAATTTCAGTAGTATCAACAGGCTTTTTGGTACAGGAAGACAGGACTAAGATCAGACACATCCAGATTAACAAGCCAATAATCATTGCGTTGAATTTCTTCATATGTATTTTTTAATTTATTTATCCACTAAATGGCAACATGTACTAAACTTCTTAAGTAAAATGAGATTTTTCAAGAATATCTGGTTAATGATGTAGACGCATACTTTCCCTCGCCAACAGCATTACACATGCGGTCACAGCAACAATACCTCATTCAATTTCTACAGATCCTTTTTTATCATTTAAGTTTTTAGATCATGATCTTATTTTCACTTTCATGATCTTACAAAACAAATACTTTTACTTAAAAACAGAAACATATAAATTGTCTCAATTTGTATTGCATATAAACTATAGATCATGATTTTAGTAAAAGATACCGCTTTAGAGAATCTTAGAACAACATTGCGTTCTTAGAAGAATGAATACAATTTTCGATTAAACTAAATTTTTTTTCATTTTAGTCGAGATGGTATTATCTTTTTTGATTCATTTCTTTTTTCATAAAATGAATAAATGCCGACGGAGGAATTCCTGTAACTTCTTTAAAAGCGCTAGAAAATCTACTCAATGAAGAAAATCCGCTCATTTCAGCCAAATATGAAATTTTATAGTCGAAAAGTTCCGGTGAAGTTTTTAATTTTGCGATGATAAATTCAATCCGGCTCGACTGGATATAGTCATAGAAGTCCTTACCTCTAAATTTTTGAAGAATATAGCTAGCATAACGCATGTTTGTTCCCATATTCGTAGCCAGTTGCTGTAAGGTCACACTTTTTTCTAAATAGAAATTCGCCTCCTCCTGTTTAACAAACTCCTGGTATAGTCTTTCCTCAGTATCTTTTGCAATATTAATTCCCTTAGCTTTAATCGCGCTACTATTCCCCAACTCATTGATAGCCATTGAAAAATTATCACTTATTTCAGTTAAAGGTGCAACAACCGGGTTCACCCCTTCTTGTTTATCAGTAAGAACATGATATTGACTCTTATAAGAAGATTGCAGTCGAAAGTAATATAATGTACCAACCGCTGCAAACATTCCGATCATAAGCACAACACCGATTGACAGCATATATCTATTTTTATAATATTGCTTCCTTACATTAAATATTTCAATGAGATCATCCGATATACCTTTAGCCACCTCATCTCTATGAACCTTAAGATCAATAGCTTTCTCACGGAATTCTAAAAATTTTGTCATATCACCATCCTTCTGATAATATGCTGCCCAAGATTCATAAGTCAACATCTTCAATTCTTCCACATCGCCATTTATCAGATATGGTTTTATCATATTTAGATACTTAAAAGCTGCAGTCAGATTATTTCTTTCCAGCTCTAATTCCGCTTTTGCACGGATGATGTAGGGCTTCAAATTACTTTCCACATTTTTTATCTTTTCGAGAGAAGCATCTAGATATGATTCGGCGCTGATTAAATTTCCTAGTTTCAATTCACATATCCCCATCAATTGATCATTAGTAGCTTTTATCAGTAGCGCTTTCTTATCCTCGTTACCATCTATATGGATTAGCGAGGCTGCCGAATTCAGATATTTTTTTGCATCCGTATAGTGATCTAGTTCAAAACAATGAAATGCACGTTCATGCAAAATATTAATCTTCGTGAGCATTTTCATATGCGCGTCCAATTGATTTTCATTTGCGATTTCTGCTTTAGACAGATATCGTTCAGACACTTTTAATAAACCCAACTGTCGAAAAGATGTGGCCAAAAAACCTGCAGTAGAAGCCTGCCATGAAAAGTTGAAAGTAGCATTTGCAATCGTATCAGCTCGCATAGCATACCATATACAACCTTTCATATTACCCGCATTTTCATCCAACTTGGCCAGTAACATATAAGCTTTGATCTTTTGTTCATCAGTATTGGCTACATGTGCCAAGGAATCAGCAATTCTACGAGCTTCTTTCCTATCTGAGGCGACAAGTGAAACTACGACGTCAAGGTAACGTTTATTAAAATTGCTATTGCTCCCGCTCTGTGCAGCGCTCGTCTTGCACAAAACAAAAAGCATAAAAATAAAAATACTTAGTGATTTCATAAGAAAATGGTTAATAATAAGCCCTACTTATCTTTTTTAAAAGAAAGTATGCCTTAGAAAAAAGATAGGAATTTCAGCGTAACTTATGGAAGCACAAAAAATAAGGAAAGAGCTGCTGCCAATAGACCTCCTAAAACAGCCGCAAGGATTAAATCGCTCGATTTCCAATGACGAATCAGAGTAGGAGCTTTTCGATTTTCCTCTTCAATCGCTAGTTTAAAATCATAGTATGCCCTTAGGTTATTGGTATTGACCACAACTTCCATCGTCCTCTCAACTTCCCTAAATAAATGTAGAAGTGCCAATTGTGACGATAAATACCCTATTTCATTATTTCCTACATGCTGAAGCTGAAAAAAATCTTCCAATGCTTTGTCCAAATCATCACATATGGACATATCATGATCTGGGCAATGTTTTGCAATGGTAGATTTAAGTTTTTCTTTCATCTCCATCAACGTAATTAACAGTTCTTTTGGGTCATAAGATACCGAATCCATCATATTTATAATAGCAACTAAGTTTTGTTAACCTATTGCTAAATATGCGTATTTTATATTTACCCCTCAATAATACAAATCATAAAACAAAATAACAAATTAATAATCAGCGCAATATATTCATATTAAAGTAACGATTACCCCCTATTACTTATCGGACTCGATGTTTTTATTTAAATCTTGATCCATATAATATCCTTTATTGTTTTCAGCTCCATCAACGAGAACTTTTAAGTCCCCCTGTCGTTTTATTTCATCAGCATACAGTTCTTCATAGTCTTGCGTATAAAGAGCATTTGGTACTACATGAATATCAAATACGATCTCCTGATAGGGCGATTTTTCAAAGTTTCCGTAAAGCGCTATATAATGTTTGACATATCCGACATTTTTGGAACTATTGTAGCTCAAGGTCAGTATTCTTTCTTTTCCTGGCGGAACCGAGAATGTACCGACCCCATCCCCCAATTTAAGACATCCACATGAAGTGATAATATCCGTAATCATAAGTGGATTTAGACCCGTATTTTTCAATTTAAAAGATAGATCCTTTTCCTGTCCCGCCAATACAGGAAAATAATGTCTATGATTATCTTGAATTTCCATAGTTGTCTTCCTATTGGCAATATCTAAACACGAACCGAACAGGAAAATTATTCCTGCTAAAAATATGTAATTAGTATAATTGTATTTCATCGCAAGCTATTACTGATTTTTTTATTACTTTATTACTATAAATCCTCACCTTTACCGCGGCATTTTCCGGCATGATCAATTTTTTATCCAACAGTGCTGTAGTTGTTCCCACACTGAAATCTTCACCTCTACAGGTCAATATCTTTTTTTCGTTTGCAAATATTTCAACCCGATCAGGAATAGCCATTCGATGTTTATCATTGATCAAAAAGCGTATGGAAATCCGTTCTGATTTTCCAGCTTTCAAATGTGTTAAACCTGCTATCTGAATATCTTCACCTGCTAAAAACCAACCTTGATTAAAATCACTCGTAAATCCAGGCAAGTTGTCAGTCAATAACCTAGTATCCGGATAAATTTCCCCAGACATCAATCCCGTTGCCTCTAGATTGATAAAATGATTTGTTTTTAAATCAGCTTTTATCAGCGCTTTCCATTCAGATAAGTAAGTTTCAAAACTTCCATTCTCCTCTTTATATTTGGATAACCCTGCATAGTTATTATATTTTGCCAATATGCTCAATAGATCTTGTTCCATTACAAGACTATTACTATTCGCTCGATTCCTCACTCCACTTTTCAAAAAACCTTGATCATATATAATCTGCAGTTGCGTAAAACTCAAAGCTGTCAATAGTTGATCTATTTTCACGTCTTCTTGCCCAGACAGCTGAGGTTTAGATTTAATAAGTTTCGAATAAAAATCCTCAAACTTTTTCGCATCAAAATAAGTTGCAATTGCCGACCGAAAAGGGACATACACATCAGAAGCAGTATTCTTCTGTAGTGCCACATATTCCATCTCCAATAAATAAGATGATATCAGGCGACCAGTGACGGGATAAAATTTTTTATAATAATCTTCCATCAGTTTATGTATATCCAGTGTATTATCAATCATTAATGCACTAAGAACATACGTCTTCATATCATCAAAAGGCGCATAATCATAGCCACTTCCATTAAAAAAAATTCCGTCCACACCCATTTCTGAAAAATAATTGATGTGTTTCTTCACACGTTGCAGAACAGGGGCAGGCGTGATATAATCGTCAAAATTTGAAATATAATCCCATACATAGACATGATCCGTTTTATCCTTCCACTCTTTAACTGTACGTGTAAAACCTATGACCTTCTGTTGATTCTTATTCAACATTGGGTTTTTAGGGAGGTCAATTGTACTCACAAATACACCTGCATTGGTAGCCAGTTTTTTCATTGGAGCCTTTCGAGAAGTCTTATAAGCAGTCGTAAAAAAATAATGCCTTGGATATTCAGCCGCAAGTTTGTTTAATAGATAAGCTATCGCTCCTGTAGCGTTTCCATCTGCATTTCCCTGCGTACGACACGTAGCACAGGTGCAGACCAGATCATTGTCATTGGGATTTATCATAAACCATTTCGATTCTTCTTCACCACGTCCATATCCATCGATGATAAAATTGCAAATAGCTTTAAAAGTTTGATCCGAAGTGAAACAAAACTGATCTTGCGTTCTTTTCCCGTGCACTTCTGCATGAGATTCTTCTGGCACACCTTCCAAAAACACACGTTCCAAGTGATGTCCCCACAATCCCCAATCTTTTTCGATACTATGCGTAAGTATAATTCCTGCATAATCAACTTCTAGGTTCGGTCGAAGATGTGGTTCACGATATTTCATATCAAAATGAACCTTCCCACTTTTAAAATCAAGGTAGTTGGGAGGTAGATCAGCCACATTTATAGGATGTTCATTACCCAATTTATCCATTAGAAGATAAGACAGCCATCTAAGTGTTGATCGATCTTGCGCAAACAACGATAACTTTCTCTCCTCATTAATAATTTCATAATCACTCCCTAAATCTGGTACCACTTCAAAATAAATGATAGTTCCCGATGCAGGCTTACGTTGTACATCAGATCGTTCAATCCATAACCCATTATTAGATACATTTCGCTTCATAAGGTGCTGATGAAAATAATCTGCGGCTTCGGAACTCTCCTTATCCCCATTAGAAGCGATCAGCAATTGTGTCGAAGAAAAATCAAAACCCTTGCTCTCACAGCTATTAAAAAGGTGAAAAAACAAAAACAGTATGATGATCTTAGAATGAAACATGAAGCTGAACATATAGGTTATACAAATTTCGGTACGAGGTAGCGATGACTGATCGGTCGGTTTGGAAATTATACCAAGTTCCGATCACACTTGCTCCCACATTTTTGGTTATCGATCTCCCTATTCCGGCACCAACCATCGCATTCAACACATTGAAACTATTATACAATTGATTATTGACTAAGTCGATATCAGGTGAATTGCCAATGCTTCCAAGAACTAATATATAATTTCTTGGATTATTCATTAGATATTGTGCTCTGGCAACAACACTGTAGAGGTAAAAACGTTCCCCTTCACTGTCAAGAAAAAAATTACTTAATTTTGCTCCCAATCGGAAATCATCAATTTCTTTGGTGATTCCAACATTCAGATTAAGTAAATTCTGATCCGAAAAGAATCGTCTATAGCCTACTCCTAACTCTCCTTCCCAAGTCGGCTTCCATTCGTATAGGGCTGCTGCATTAAGCGCTATTTTTGCAAAGAATTTATTTGAAAGTGCGAGATCTATTCGAGTTGACAGTTTATCAGTCCAAGGATTAGACCATTCTACTTGACCTTGAATTCCCTTACCTTCATCTCTACCAGCATAGTTAATTCTACCGGTATAAGCAGCTCCTGAGCGAGCCAATCTCGTATATTCCGCTGTTGAGATCGATGATATCACATAGTCATCTCCAAATCTCGCTCTTAAATGTGAAATTCCAATATAGTTTCGAAGCGATTTTTGCCCAATATAATTTAGATGGCTTTTGAAATCTTTAAATTCCAAAAGCGAAGGTTCATAAAATTGTTGATAATGATATGCAGAGTCATACTGTCTAAGTCCCTCATACGCCAATCCTTTCATATATTTCAACATTTTATAATTCTCATTATAATGGAGTCCCGTATCAATGGTGAGTAAGGCCCTATGATGATCTTTCGTTTTCAATAACCTTCCAGCATATTGTTCAGTTGTATGTATAAACGTATTGACTAACGGTTCATGAAAAGGATTCAGTTGGACTTGACGGTGCAATAAGTTCCAAGAATCCCCCAATTTATCTGCCATGTGGTTCATCGCCTCAGCCAATTTAATGGTAAAAGTCAGATCCGATTCATGATATTTAACACCTTTTTCTGCATAGCTAAACATGGCATGATAGTCCTTTAGTTGGTCAGCAAGATTGATCCCATACATTAAGGCGTCCTGATTACTCTCATCCAAAGAAAGCCATCTTTCAGTTAAACTCCTAGCTATCGTCAGGTTGTAGCTCTCTTTAAATTTCTTGATCCATGGTGCAATCATTTCACCATACCCGCCAATAAGTCGCTCCCTTTCTACCTGTTGAGACGTCTCCATGATTTCTTCGTATAGAGTAAGTGCATCCTCATAACGCTCCTGTTTATTATATAAGTCCGCTTTTTTTATCATAAGATTCACTTCTTTTGGACTATTGAGCAACATCTCATCCAAAATAGTAAGCGCATCCGGATAGTTTTTCTCTGTCACAAAGGCATTATAGAGACCTTGTTGTGCTATTTCTATCGCTTCCCTATCACCATAAAGCAAGATTTGCTGCCAATCAGAGATCGCCAACGAAATTTTTCCATCCAACATATTGGCTTTTGCCTGCTGGAGCATCATCTTGACATAAGATTCTTTCAGGTCAGAGTCACCCGGATACTTTACCATGTATTCGCGAGTTAATACGGCCACTTTACCCGACGCATTCATTTTTTGGTAAACAGCGAGTTCTTTCATGTCCAGATCCTTTCTTGCTCCTACACTTCTTCTATGCTTTATTAAAGTCGCCAGAGCTTCCTCATATTGTTCTTTCGCAAGCAATTCATTAAACACATAGTCAAATGCTTCCCGATTTCCGGGAGAACCCATGAATATCTTTCCATATAAATTTAAGGGATTATTATTTTTCGCATTTCGCGCAGCCTCCAATAAAAAATAGTTATACTGGGAGCGCAAATTGCTGGCCCTGCCATTTTTCATTTCCATATCCAAAAAACTCAGAAGCTCTGAATATCGTTGCTGATGATCCAATATGGCAATTTTCTTTTGCACAAAATTTGTATTTCCAGCAAACTGGTTTAATCCTCTTTCAGCATAAACCAATGCATTGTTATAATCACCCGCTTTAATATAATGATCGACCAGTGACAAATAAGTTTCCGTTTGGCGAGGTTGATCATCAATTAGTTGTTTAGATATTTGAATTGTCTCATCAATTTTTCCAGATTTTTTCACCTCAGCAATGCGCTGGTCCACGATATAGATTTGATCTTTTTTTAGTTCTTTATCTTCCGGATAAATCTGTGCGATGCGTTTTAGCAATCGGTCTGCCTCAACATGATTACCCATTTTTCGGTATAGATCGATCTTTTTACGCCATAACCCTTTCCAGTAAGGATTGATTTCCAACAGTTCATTGATATAGCAGATTGCGCTTGAATACCGCTTTGTTTCCGTCTCTACCGCGATCAACATATGCTTGGCATCCACATTAGCAGGAGCATACATTAAGGACTTAGCCAATTCATATCGCGCGTGTTCATATTGCTGATGGTTAAGATGGTATTTACCTACAAGCATTCTCATATCCCCATCCTTTGGATTCTTTTTTAAAGTTTCATCAGCGCGTTTCTTACCTTCCTCCCACTTTCCTTGTTTGTAAAGCTCATTGATCTGGTAAGCCTCCTCATTTCGGTCTATTGTGGTACCTGCACGCTGAGCATAGATCGGCTGACTGACATATAGAGATCCAAAGAGAACGATCAGTAGTCTAAAATATTTAAATCTTTTAAGCATTATTTTTTACAGTATTAGCGTTATTGGATGGAGAAAAGCCCTGTCTTGTCATTTGCCCCCATTTAAAGTTTCTCCGAGTTAAATATTGAATATATCCCCTTAATGTGAAGATAACGATCAATGGATGATAAAAAATTGCCTCAAAAGCCGCAAAAAACACCAACTTTAAATACTCGGAAAAGTTTTTATATAATTTTTCCAAAATGAGATCATACGATATGGTGATGATTGATACCGCTAATCCAAGCAAGTAAACGTAGAGTAGCATCATCCAAAAAGTATCATAATTTACCTGATCTGTCAGGAGCAAAAACAGCAAAAACAAGAAGCCGAAAAATTCAATTATTGGAGCAAGAAATTCAAAGAAAACAATGTAAGGCATCACCAAAAATCCTAACCTTCCATAATCCTTATTCAGAAAAAATTTACGGTGGTCGATGATAAATTGCAGCATACCACGCCCCCAGCGGGTACGCTGCCTACTTAATACTTTTATATTTGGTGGCCCTTCTGTCCAGCAAAGACTATAAGGACATTGCGCAATACGATAAGCACGCTTATTTTCCCGCATAAATGCGACCATTCTAGCGGTCATGTCCATATCTTCGGCATGGGAAGCAGAGTCAAATCCGCCGGTAGAAACTACTACTTGAGTATCAAAAAGTCCAAATCCTCCCGAGACATTTGGTACTGCATTGATCATAGACCAGCCCATTTTTGCTACCAGATAAGACCGGAGGTATTCCGTTTCCTGAAACAGAGGAATTAATCTATTCGGAGGTTTTACACGGGTTATACGACCTCGTTCTATTGTACAGCTATTGACCATACGCATAGTCGCTCCCACCGCAATCACCTGTTTATCTGAGTCCAATACCGGAAGTATTATCTTTGACAGCGTATCTTCCGCAAGGATGCAATCTACATCAGTATTGATAAAATAATCATATTGGGCCATATTTACACCCGCATTCATGGCATCGGCTTTAGTACCCCCATTTTGTTTATCCACTACGATCAACTTACTGAAAGCCGGATTTGTAGAGCGCAAGACACGGTAAACAGGCTTACAGTAAACTTTGTAAACATAATAATAAGGGACTTCTTCTAAATCAAATTCTTGAATCAAAATATCTAAGGTTTTATCCTTGCTACCATCGTTTACGATGATAACCTCAAATTTCGGATAATCAAGATTCAAAAGGGAGTTAACACTATCATATATAATCACCTCCTCATTAAATGCTGGGGCAACGATTGAAATTCCAGGAGCTTCATCTGGAAATTTTTTCAGATAATTTTCCTCTCGTGCCGAATATTGATACCGATACCTTCTCGTTTTATAATAGCTCATAAACATCAATAAGATGTAGAGAAGAGCAAGGGCAGTAGCATAAAAATAGATGATATAAGTAAAAAAATAAACCATTTCTATTAAGATTTAGAGTGAAACAAGTGTTTTCTCGGCCAAGACCTGATTGAATAGAACATGCTCCTTTTCATTTCCATGCAATTCTCCTTGCAGCTGTCTGAGTACAAGATCTCCTTCTTGATCATGATTTTTAATAGCACGCGCTATTAGAAGCTTCGTATTAGCGTCCTCTGTTGCTCGATAAGCATCAACAAGAAATGACAGTGTCACCTTACTTTTTAATTTACCCATCGTTTTAATGATCGCGATCCTGACCACAGTAGATTCCAACGCGTATCTTGCAATTAAATCCAACGCACAAGCATGATCATTCAGTTCTCCTAAAGTCAGCACCGCTTGCGCCCTAACTTCTCGATTTTCATGTTTCTCAAGAAATGTCATCAAAGTCTCAGCGACTTCATATTGTTTGAAATATCCTATTTCCTTCAATATAAAAATGATATAATTTGGATTTCTCGAGCTATTCACCCAGCGCATGAGGTTGGGTAGTTTTCCTTCATTGGACCTTTTGATCAGTGTAGCATGCAATCTTAGCTTATCCAGCTGTGTAAATTCATCATCAAAATTCTCTTCCATAAATCGAAAAGGATGATACGTGTCTTGACTGGTATATAAATCACGCGCTGTTTTACGGATATAACGATTCTTATGAAAAGTTGATTTCGAAAGAATACCACTATTCACCCCATTATCCATATCGCCCACAATCTGCAAAGCAGCTCTTCGTTTCTCAACCCCTGAAGTACGAATTCGTTTTTCCCAAAATCCCATCAGATTGAGCGCTAACAAACAGTTTTTATAATTGATTTCATTAAGTTCACCCCTTTGCAATAGCTGATTCTTGGCCGACAAAACGACATCAGTTACAATTTCAGGTTTCCACCGTTTTGTGTTAGCGGCATCATATTCCAAAAGCTGCTGGATCTCTTCAACATCATAATTCGCTTTATTTTTCATGACAAATAGGAGCTTATCCTCAAAATGTATTTCCGTTTTTGCCACACGTTTTGATTTCAGATGGATCATTAACCCCACATAAAACAATCGAAGCATACCAGAAACGATTATCAAAGTCAGGCCCATGACCATAAATACGGTCATTCTGACAATCAAAGGATAACCATTATACAGGGAGTTTAAATAACTCAAATAATATAGATAATAATCGTAGTACATAAAATGATCTTTATAGTTGGTGAAATTTATGTTATATCACACATCCGATTCTCTCAGCAGTTAGCCAAATTTACCTGAAGCGCTCTACGACAAAGTTTATATTTAGTTTCGATTTTATATGTCTCAATTTAAGCTGACAAGGTTATTTTGACTATCTCAAATTATAAAAAAAATAAAAAAAACACTCAAAATCAACCACTTAACAAATAAAATAAGATCGATCACAACATTAACCAAATGACGTTTTACCATTAAACGAAAATGTTTTTGAAATTATAAACTACAAGTGTATCTCTAAAATAAGACAACGAGATTATCTTATACATTAAAAAAATAGCATAAAACAAGATCAAGCATCAAGAGATTGCCTTCGATTAGATCACCATGATCTTCTTCAAAAATCACTATAAAGCGTGGATCAAAAACAGATCATTAAGATTCCGATATTTACATCATGAAGAGGTACACCTGCAGTGGAGGATAATTTTAGATTTTTCTAATAATCAATTCAACAGCAAAAATATTTATAAAAATTTTTCAGAGAGCATGATACATACCGTTCAAAAAACGATTTAAATCACCTGCTTTTTTTCAAATCTAAATTGATGTGGAGAACATCCAAACTCCGTTTGAAAATTTCGATAAAACGATGCTCTTGAGCTAAAACCACATATCAATGAAAGATCTTCTATTGTATATATAAAGTGATCCGATTTCAACTGTCTAGCAGCATAATTCAAGCGCAACTGATTAATAAATCCATTAAAACCCTTATTAAATTCCTGCTTTAAAAAGGAAGCGACATGCGCACTAGGTATTTCCACGACATTACAAAACTTTTCTTTATTCATATCACTATCAAGGAATGCCAATGTCTCTATAAAAAACTCAATACTAGACCTATAGGCAATTTGCTGTTCTCTTGTCAATGCGGTTGATTTTCTCCTGACAGTTCTTTTTTTTGAAGGAGTTGGAATGGAAAGAATACGACTTTGTTTACTTACATGACCTTCCATTTGAGTTGGACCATAACCTTTATCTTGACTACAGATGACCAATAAAAATGTAATAAAAAAAAGAAAAATGAGATATAAAAGAATCGTTACTTCACTATGGAGATTAATATTGGCTCCATTTTCGATCATTTCCATTAATGATCGCATGGATAAACCCGACATCACACAAAATAAAACAGAACAAAATAACTTTCGTCCGCCTTGTTTTGATAATCCGATTAAAGTCGATGAAACTAGAGTCCACACCCAGATACTATAACCTATCATCTGGACAATCGTAAAAAAATGTAAAAAAACCACATACTCAAGATGATACTGATACCGTAGAGAATTATTGAATATCAGCAAAATAAAAGCAAAACAAAAACAAAAAAATGGGATACAGTGTTTCCAAAAATTAAGACTTGATTTTGTTAATCCCCTGTGTTTTATCGCTAATAAGAGTGACGGTCCATAAAGTAAACCAAATGGAAAGGACAAGATCAGATAAAACCGATGTGAATAAAGCATACTTGACATAAATACAAATACCAATTGTACTATACCTAAAAATAGTATTATTTTTAGATGCCGACGAAATGCTCTATTTTCCTTTTTCAGATCTACAAATATATAAATGGTATCTAAGCATAACACCAGTAAAGTGAAAACGGTCAATAACATATGTTAATCAGGTTAAGATTAATTTCGTCCAATAGCAGAACCTAGAATTAATTTTAATTTCTTATCTAGCTATTATAATTTATACTCAAATCTACTCTAAAAATATATACAATTTGCTTTGAGTAAGGGCATTCTTTATACTTGTAGTCAATAAACTACAAATCATAGCGCATTATGGTTATCTAGGATTTAAGTATAAAAAGCTGCCTTCGCCATCATATACCTATCTTGTTTATATAAAAGTCAAAATGAGTTAAACAAAAGTAGCATACCCTGAATGTGGACTATGGCAAAAGAACGATACCTACTCATAATTCCGAATAAACACTCTTGGATCATCATAATGTCTAAGAACAAAAGCTATACTTGCACAACATTTGAATGGAAATCAAAACATCATCTATATTCATCCTAAACTGAACTTAATGGAAGTTAAATTGTTAAAATTTAAGACATCGATTAAATAAAACGATAGCTTGCCGTTTCCATAACAAAAAAAGCACAGATCGTTAGATTTAAGTATGCCAGATTAAGCCTTTGTAATAAGGTACTCATAACAATTTATTGATTAAAAAGACTCTTATGGAAGAAGAAAAAAATAATATGGAAGCCAGGATTATCTTGTATAATCAGCATTATGGATTTTTAGAAAATCCAACAAATTTTAATTTTGATCGACATCCACATCGATTGATCATCAAAAATTATGCATTACGCAATAAAGACCGAAAGATCTATGAAAATTACCTAAATAATTTTTTCCCGAACGAAGCAGCACAGGAATTAGCTAATTTTGATTCCGAAATTACACATGTTGTGGCACTCAGCAATAAAGATGTAAGTGTTTGGTTATTGGAAAATCAGGTTAAGTTGCTCCAATCGGATATTAATGAAACGGACAAAGATGCCATTTTTAAAGTATTACATATTGCAGATGGCGAAAATCCAGATGCATACCTAGAAGAAGAAGGTGGATTTATCCTGAAAAATATTTCACCATTAAAAATAGTCGATCTCCCATACCGAGTTTGGTTGAATAAAAGCTCAGCCTACGCTAAAAATGTGAGACCTTAAACATTCATTTTATACGATTTACCTATGCTCTATATTTTAAATGAACAGACATATGACCTGAGTCCCACATTTAGTGAAAATTTAATGGAAGATGGACAAAATGTGGTCAAGACAACATTTATCAATTCAAAAAATGAAAAATTCTTTCTGATTTCAAAAGCAGATATTGCTGAGGTATTTTATGACGAAAATCATCAATCCTTAGACACCGAAGAAGCGATCAAAAGAATACAGGAATAGGTCAATGACCTATTCCTATTCGCATAGCATTATACTTCTTACTTTATTCCAATCGCATCCGGTTGATAATTCACTCTCGTTTTCGACAAGCATTCTGGAAAAGTTGTTCGAATATAGTTGATCATCTCTTCGCGTATATAACAACGCAGATCGAAAGCCTGTCCTGAATTGCGACAGCTCATCAAACAGCGAATCTCCATCGTCTTTTCTTTCAGGTCTGTCACCTGCAATACATTGACTTTCCCATCCCATAAAGGATGATGTTCAAGCAATGAGGTTAATTTCTCCCGCAGCTGTTGTACAGGAATACCAAAATCAACATAAATAAAAGCAGTTCCTAAGATCTCCGCGGTAGACCTCGTCCAATTTTGGAAAGGCTTTTCAATAAAATAGGTGATCGGCAAGACCAAGCGTCGCTTGTCCCAAATATTGACCACGACATAGGTCAGATTGATCTCTTCCACCTTGCCCCACTCCCCTTCTACCACCAATACATCATCCATACGGATCGGTTGTGTAAACGCAATTTGAAAACCTGCCAATAAATTGCCAAGCGACTTCTGTGCAGCAAAACCGATGATAATACCTCCAACACCAACACCTGTTAATAATCCAGCTCCGATTTTTTGCATGCTTTCAAAACTCAATAAGATAATGGCAAAACATACGACAATAATGATAGCAACAAAAACCTTTCGGATAAACACAATCTGCGTTCTGATTTTTCGTTCACGTAGATTGTTCTCCTTATTGATATCGAAGCGATGATAGAGGTAATCCTCAAAAACTTTAATGGCTTGGATCAAAACTACCGCAAAAAAACTGACCAATAAGATTTCGTTAATTTTACTGACGATATGAAGTGTCGACGTATTGAATCGACTCAAGGGCAACAGACCATTAAAGACAACGAGCGGAATAAATAGGCTCAAAATCTTGTTAAATCGACGTATAAAAGATCGAAATAAAGAGTAGGAAGACTGCGCTATTGCCTGATAACGTAAAATGGGTATAAATAGAATTTTTATCAGAATACCGATCAGAAAAGAAAATAGGATAAATACTGTATTCCATAACCAGGCGGGAAATTTTTGTGAAAGTTGAATTAATTCTTCGTTCATCATTATTTTTCATTTTTTATGCTAACCACTCTTATTTTCTACTTATATAACGGTCTGCAGAGCGTAACGTTTGTTTTATTTTAAAAAAGGAAGAAAAATGAGCAAAAAGATATCCATTCCGATGATATGAACGACCGTGGAATTAAACCTATTTATTTTAAAATGATGACCCATGGTACTACCACAATCCAAGATAATCACTCATCTCCTATTAAAACATGCTATTCAGGGACATATGATTTTCAAGCATCTGCATCCGTTATGATTCAGATACCAGAAGATCAAACAACGGACTGATACACGAGCAAAGCCGCCGCGAGATCCTCGATAGCCAGTCCCGCCGATTTAAAGAGTGTAATTTCAGTCGATGATGATCTCCCTTTAATCTCCCCACAGCAGAGTTCTTTGATATCCCCTTTTATACTTTGCGGATCCAATACTCCTGTAGCAATTGGAATCGCTAGTTCCCCTGTTTCATGAAGCGCACCTGCTCGCGAATCGACAAAGATGCTACTCTTCATAATGGCTGTATCATCTACTTCGCGTGTTTTAGGCGTATGAGACCCGATTAGATCCAAGTGGGTACCCGCCTTAATCCATTCTCCTAGTATCAAAGGTTCATGACTCAGCGTAGCGCAGGAGATCACATCTGCCTGACCCACTGCTTCCTTCAAATTATCGACATAGGTCACGTGATCAAATCCTGCCTTTTGCAAGTCGGATACCAATGTCGCCCCTTTCGATGGATTACGTGTCCAGATGAATACTTGACTATAGTGACGTACCGCCGAATGCGCTTGCAAAAGATGTTGAGCAACTTTCCCTCCTCCAACAATTAACAGAGTTTTTGAATCTTCTCGAGCTAAATAAGATGCCGCTAAAGCAGAAGTGCAGGCTGTTCTTCGGGAAGTCAAGCCTGCAGCATCCATCTGCGCTACAGGTTGCCCAGTGACGGCATCCAATAAGGTATATAAGGCATGAATAGCCGGTAGTTGTTTGGTATGGTTATCAGGAGCGACAACAACTTGTTTGATTCCAATATAATTGTCCGTCCAGGAAGGCATTAAAATAAGGGTATTTTCAGTTCCCTCAGCATTTTGATAAAAGTGATGATGCCGAACTGGCATCGTGAATGTTGATTGAAAAATCTGGCGCAGCGCTTCAATCAATTTATCGTATTTAAGTATCGCATCAATCGTTTCTTTTTCAATAATTTTCATTTGTTCCACAGCATTTGGTAAAACCCTAAACATAACTAAAAATAAAGAAGTCCAGTCCTTATAAACTACCTTTTGATAACCGTTTTTTACCCAAAAGAGCTGAGGGAAGTTAAATAATTAACTTCCCTCAGCTCTTGGATATGATGCGATCTATTTAGTGATGACTATGGTGGAGACATTCTCCATCACTTCTCATTATCGTTACATCTGCGCAGCATGTGTGATTGACTTAATTTCCTGTCGTAGGCGTTCCTGATGAATTAATCGCCGCGACATTCGTTAACTTCACTTCCACTTCAAATGTTCCATCCATCAAAACACGAAATCCAAATACAGGATTGATATTATGGTTAGGATGTCCATCCATCGCTGCAAAGCGCATCGGTATACGGTAATAAATATTGTAATCCCAATTTGTCTTCCCATCATTGAATTTTGTTAGGGGAAACGGAGCTACTTCATAATCACATACCAATGCGTTGTTTGTGGCAACAACCGGATTGAAACGAACGTGCGATTCAAACGTAGGACGATCTCCACGCTTGATGACCTGTCCCGCACTTGGGTCCCATGCACGACCATTTTTATCAACAACTTTTAGGATCACACGTGCACCTTCATCAGAAACCTTTTTACAGGTCAATTTGATATTACTATTATAAGCCGGTGTAAACGTTTCTGATGCATTTGATCCCGTAAGCGAGGCATATGTTATTGCAAAAACGTCCTCGAAAAATGGTTCGATCACATGTATCTCGGCAAATGCTTTATAGATTTTGGTGCCCTTGCGATTCGTTGCCTGCAAATCAAAAGTATAGACCCCTAAAGGTAGATTTGCAGATGCGCGATTAAAACTGATCTGCCCGCTGATCGGGTTAAATTCCATTGGTGTTACCTGCTTCAACTCCCGCTTTGCTTTCAGAAGAGCGACAGTGGTATCAGTGGCAGCATTAAACGTCATTCCTTCTTTAAAAACTTCAATTTCGTAGGTCTTTGAAAATTCTGCCGGAGCAGGTTCTCCCGTCAATTTATTGCGCAGGTTGATCATCTTAAAATCAAATGGAGGCGTGGATCCATCTGCATTTATGCGGTCCGAAAGCGTAAGTGTCATTCCCCGCTTACAGTAAATCACACTGTCTCGATACCGAATGGTATCACTCAAAAATCCTTCCTCAATCTTCGAACAGGAGGAGAGGATCATACCGGCCATCACGCATAAAAGGATCGTATATCTGGTTATATTATTCTTTTTCATTGGAATATATTTTATTTTTATCGGTCATAATGCTATCATGAGCAGTATAGATCACTTTGTTGAGTTTTTACTCCTCATAATTTTATAAACACAGCATTTTAAGCTCCCAATCTTGAAGATGATCTTCAAATTAATTGGCAGCCATTTTTTCTTTATTAAAAAATAAATGATGATCACCATGCAGCACATGGATCACACCTGTGGTGGTAATAATTCCTGAAGTCTGTACATCTACGCGTTGATCCCGCTCGGCTTCTGGGATCGCATTTTGGTTTGGTTCTTCCGCATCCAGCGTTCCATTCACTTTTGCATAATATAAATAATCCACATAATCGACATAAGAGCTATAATCTCTTGTTCGCCTCAATCCCAACTGAAATCGTACCCCACTGATAGGGCCAAATAAATTGCTAAAATATGCGCCATTGACATCGAGTTTTTCGCGCTCAACCTTTCCTTTAAACATATAGATCTTCAATGAATCCAATCGTTTTGGATCAATATCATCAATGGTAAAAGAGATATTTTCATCCCCCAGCTCTGCGATACGCTGTTGCTTTTTTGCACTCACGTATGCCGCTACGCCCCAATTTGTTGTCGCATAAAAAGTGATATCACTGTTCACCAGCTCTTTTAAGTTAGCCCGATCGATGATCCGCACCAATGAATCAAATTTTGGGTGCGATGCCAGAAAATCATAGGTGGTCATATTCACTTTCGCTTGATGAATACCTCCATCGTTGATATAATCATCTTTCGTGCATGAAGTCAATATGTGAAAAAACAACAAGGCAAATGATAGATATGCACCAGTTTTTTTTATTATTTTAGTCATTATTTCTAAAGAATTTAAGTTTCTAAATATGTCATTAAATCTTTCCACGCCAGTATTCTGTCTGTACCAAAAGTCTATTCTCACTAAATAAACGAGGATCTACAGGCCAGAAAAAACCACCCTGTTTAAAACGAGCCTCGCTTAACCAAGCGATATGATCTGAGTAGGTCCGGGTGCGGATCATATCAAAAAATAGATGACCTTCCAGATACAGCTCTTTTCCGCGTTCGATCATATATTCTTTCATCACTTCGGTTTTTGCTAGATCTGGTTTTAGTAAACTTGAAGGGGCACCTCCATATCGCGTTCTTGAGGCATTGATAATGGTAATCGCCCGACTCGGATTATTCTGATAGAGCGCTATTTCCGCCTGCAACAATTTGATATCGCTCAATCTAAATAAGATTAAGTTATTACTATTATAAGGTTCAAGTTGCTGTCCTGGATTTCTAAAGACAATATTGCTATATTTAATACACACCGGTTTATTCGTTGTATAATTCACAAAATTATTTTTAAAGCGTACATCCAATGTATCCAGTCCTCGAGTTTGTACGGTTTCCCAGACCCATTGCCTAATGTCTTCATGCCAGACCCAATCCTCTTTCTCTTCGATCTTGTAAAAATGACTACTTAAATACGCTGGTTTGGTAAAGAAATCGGCTTCTGCACCATACGTTGGGATATAGCTATTGTTCAAAAATTTCATCCCAATATGAGCGCTCGATCCTTCTAATGTATTTTCACTTACATTCAATTCAAAAATACCTTCGCTCGATCTTCCTTTAAAAATATCACCATATTTAGCGGTATCTGCAAGTGTGTACCCCCCCTGAGCGAGTAAAGTATTGATCGTCGTATCCGCACTATTCACATCATTCATGATCGGATTGTTCGATGCGAGATCAGTTGTCGTCGCACGCCAAAGATACAAATGTGCCAATAGGGCATAAGCCGAACCTCTATTTGCTGTAACAGCTCGTTCTGCGACTGTTTTATAGCCCCAGCTTAACAAGTTTATTGCATGGCGACAATCTTCCTCGATCTGTTTCATGATCTCAACTCTAGAAGTACGACCCAGATGGGGCGCACTGATCGGATCATCATAAGACTCTGTCACTAAAGGAACATCTCCCCATATTTTAGTCAACATGAAATAAGAAAAAGCCCGAATAAAATAAGCTTGTCCCATAATTTTTTTACGGAAAGCTTCTGGATCTGCCTGCTCTAAGATCAAGATATCATTTGAGACCAACGGCATTTCTTTGAGAATGATATTGGACATTGCTATTGTTTTATAAAATACGGTCCAATTGCCATAAGACTGTGCAAAATAATTGCTGGTCCAATTTCCTTTTCCGATTTCGGGATGACTGTAACTATCCCGATTGATACCGATATAAATATCAGGAGTCATATCCCCATAGATATAATAGCGATTTCCAACTCCAGAAAAACCATCCATCAACGCATTTCTCAATAAGGAATAATTACCAGCGATCGCAGTTTCACCTGCTTTTGGATCTTTCCAGTATACTTCTTTGAAGGTGGAGTTTTGAGGTTCTTCTTCTAAAAATTTAGAGCACGATATGGAGCTCAAACCAATAGTCACAAGAAGTACCCATTTCCAATAATTGCTTATAAATAATATTTTCATGACGCTCTGATTAAAATTGTAATTCAACACCAAAAGTAAACTTGCTCGGGATCGGATAACCATTACCCTCATATTCACCGTAATAATTTACAGCCTCGGCATCCGGTAATCTTTTCGAACGCTGAAACATCATTAAATTATCTACGATACCATACATGCGAATACTTTTCATCCCCCATCCCGAGACTAAACGATTGGGCAGACTGTAAGAAAGACTCACACTCTTCACTCTGAAATAATCACCTTTGTCCATGAAAAATGTTTGACCAGCAACGGTATAATAGCGCCAAGATCCTAAAGGATAGGCTGGATAATCGGCTCGATCTCCCGGTTTACGCCAGATATTGATCTTACTAAAATCAGGTGTCGCATACTGCGCAAAACCATCGGTTGAATTGGTCGCTGCACCATTCTCAAATAAATCAGATTGATATAGATTGAGTACATCCCTGTCAAACAAAAAGGTGAAGAGTACCCCAACATTGAAATTCTTCCAAGTCACATTATTCGTCCAGCCACCGGTAAATTTGGGATTTGGATCGCCAAGCGGAAGTTTATCCGGATTGATGCCATCATTGAAGGGATCAATCATGTAGTCTCCATCCACATCTCTGATCCACATATCACCCGGAGCAAAGGGGCTTCCTCCAGAATTATAGCGGTCACCTGTCAGCGGATTGATTGGAATTTCATTAGAATTTGAGAAAATCCCTAAAGTTTGGTACAAGTAAAAAGTATTGATCGGGCTACCGACGGATAGAATATATGTTTTATCAAAACGGGAACCGGCGACCACCAAATCGCGACCCGAATTAGGCAGATTCATGATTTTATTTTTCACATAGGAGACATTCAATCGGCTAAACCACTGAACAGGACTTGTTCTTGGAAGCGGATTAGCCATCAGCACCACTTCAGCACCATAGTTCCTTACGCCAACCGAATTGGTCAATGCGCGATCATACCCTGTTGTGACCGGCAATGCAACATCAAATAAGGATTGTTTATTTTCCTTGTTAAAGACGTCCAGTGCAAAAGAAAAACGACCATTAGCAATTTCTCCATCCACACCAATATTCCACTGTGTCGAGCGCTCCCAGCTGATATTAGGCTGTGCTACCCCATCTACCAGATTGGGCGTTATCGCGGTGACACCATTATAAGAGGTTGCATTGTTATTTCCCCAGAAATTTCCAGCATTGACCCGATAAAGATTATATTGCAAGTAATTATTTCCGGGTAGTCCACCCGTTGTACCCAAACTAGCACGCAGTTTTAACATCGAGAACAAAGACTCTTTGTCTTTCATAAAGGATTCTTCCGAAACGAGCCATGCTACGGAAGCCGACGGAAAATAACCCCATTTATTACCGACGCCAAAGCGGGATGATCCATCGCCACGGATACTGGCAGAAACGAGATACCTAGAATCATAGTCATATGCCAGTCGCGAATAAAATGAAGCCATACTATAAGCCTGATAATCGGACCAAGCCGTCAGATAACGTTGCTGAAATCCTTGTATGACTTTGATTTGGTCTGAAGAACCATTCGAAGCACCCGCCCCCACTGACCGGTATTGATTATATTCCAGGTCACTTCCCAAGATCATGCTCAGGCTATGTTTATTAAATTCTTTATTATAACTGAAATAATTAGAAGACAACACGTTGACCTGATTATCTGAAAAGACATCTTGTCTGTTTCCTGTAAAATTAGCCACTGATGAGGGTGTGCTCACATCACGTCTACTGTTGGAATAGATATAAGAAGTTTGAGAGGTAAATTTTAACGCTTTTGAAAAATCATACCCCAGATTCAGGTTGAAGGTAAACTGATTACCCGTATTGACATCCGAATCATCATTATACATCCCCAAAAGATAATTTTTTCGGGTTTCACTGAGGTTGAAATAAGATGCAGGGGTGTATCTAGCTGTTACCCCCACTCCGCCGCCACCAGCTCGGGTGCGCTCTGTACGCGAATAAGCAACAATCGGATTGATCATCAACCGTTCATTCAGTGCCTTGGACATTAAGTTTAGCCGTGTTGAATAGCGCTTAAATCCGGTGGCTTTCACAATTCCTTTCTCGTCGTATAAGCCGGCACTGAAACGATAATTTGATCCCCCAAATCCCCCTCCACTCAGGCTCAGATCAGCATTATTGACCATTCCTTTTCGGTAGTACATATCCTGCCAATCGGTAGCACCGTTAAAAGCAGGATTTAAGCTATCTGTAAGCAAAAAAGATATATTCTGATTATCAATATCAGGTCGATATTGCTGTAATTCTTCTAAAATGCGCATTTTTTGACGTCTCTCTTCAGCTCCTATCGCTACATCTCGCAACTCAGGGCGCTGTGTCAAGCCTGAATATGCCGAAACCATCACCTGTGGTTCACGACTGATACCCTTTTTCGTGGTGATCAGGATGACACCGCTTGATGCTCTCGATCCATAGATAGCGGCAGCAGAAGCATCTTTCAGCACATCAATACTTTCAATATCCTGCGGATTAATACCTGCGATAAAATTTGTACCTGTACCTGTCACTGGAGAAGTGTATTGTTGCGGAGGCTGAGGTACTCCATCTACAACATACAGCGGGGCATTACCGACGCTAAACTCATCATACTCTCGATTTAAGCTTGTATTTCCACGTACTTGAACGGTAGGAGATGCCCCTGGTTCACCTGTAAAATTCTGCACATTTACACCCGATAGGCGTCCCTGCAGCAATTGATCAAAACTTGCCGCGGGAAGATTAGCCAATTCTTTACCCGAAATACTGGAAATGGCTGCGGTAGTTTTCTTTCTAGAGATTTTTTGATAACCGATGACGACCGTTTCATCTAAAGTGGAGAAAGTCGTATTCAGTTCAAAATTGAGCGGCGACTGTGCCTCCACTTTTAGCCTTTTTGATTCGTATCCAAGCAAGCTTGCCTCGACCATATCTCCCGGCTTTGCGACCATCGTAAACTCTCCTTTGCTATTGGTTTGTGCACTTATCTGGGTAGATAAATTTCTCAGCGTCGCTCCGACCATGGCACTTCCCGATACATCCCGGACCACACCTGTTACCTGTTGAGCAAATACATCAAACGAAAGGAGAACCACGAGGACTAATAAAAGACCTACGTTTTTCATAAATTAATTAATTTGGTTAGTTAATATTAGTTGTTTAATAGATACTCGAAGGTAAAGGAGAATCAGGTTTGAATTCAATCCGAATTTAACCAATAACACTTATATTATGATCAAAAAAAATCGTATTATGCTTAATCATAGCCCCTTATTAAAGATAAAACCGTGATCGTCTCCCGAAGATTAGACGATCACGGCTTATATTTTCCGTTGATATCACCGGATTATTGCCATATCTTGAACTGCTCAAATACACCATAACCTTCCTGATTATTGGTCGCAATCTGATACAGCCCCACACGCAACTTCTGTCCTTTCAGATCTTCACGCCGAAAGGGTGTATTCGGAAGATCGATCCATGTGATTCCATCCTGAGAACTGCGCAAGAAGAAATAACTACCCACTTTTTGTACCTGGATATAAGGTGAATACTGCAATCCCGTTCCATTATTTCCTTCCTGATGGATCTGATCGCCTATACTTCTGGCAAGATTACCCAAATTCCAACCCGTTAACACGGTATTATTCATGTAAGCATTTGGGTTTCCTATAGCCTGTATCATAATACCAGCTTCACTCGAGGTGCGGGTTTTAGAAGTTAATCCCGCGACATCTTTTACCTGAACTTCTAAGGTGAAATCCCCTTCCAATTCTTTATATATAAAAGGTGGTAACAAGGATGCATCACCCCATTTTGTATGCTTAGAGCTCAAGGTCCATTGCCCATCTACACCCTTAATCCCCACCTTTGTACTATCGGGATATACACCGACTTGATAACTGTCCCAATCCGGAATTTCTTCTTCTTCTAACGTAAAGTTTTGATCGAAATCCTTTACCCGTAAAGATGATTTCTGCTTCGGCACAGCGATCAGCTGTGCTTCACTCACATTTCCAAACTCATCTTTCGCAAAAACCGAAATGGTCTTACCCAGATGCGCACGATTAAATAAATAGTAAGGCTCTTGAATCCAACCCGAATCATATTGATCTGTCGAAAATAGATACATCAGGTCTGCTTGATCTGCACGGATCTGGACAAAGAAATCGTCATCGTTAATCCAATACGGCTTCACCGCGATATTAGGCGCATACCTGTTCAAATCAGCTGCACTTTTTGCTTTCCAGATCTGATAATTTTCCTCTATCTGGTCTATATTAAATTTTTTAGGATATGCACGAAAAAAATGAAAAGCGTGCTGAAAAACAACTTCACCATCCTTTATCCGAAGTAATTTATTGATATTTAGTACCTGATCTTGCTTACTGTTCTTATAAAACACCGTCTTGCCCTGATCATACAGTGCCAAACCATGATTCCAACGGTGGCCATCAAACCAATCAAAAGCTAAGGTGTAGGACGGCTGAGTAAGTATGCTGGTCAAAATGGGATCTTTCCATGTATCCATTTTTAGTGCAGTACGGTTACCCTGTATGACAACCTCTCCGCGATCAACCGCAACCTCATGAGCCATGATCGCACCATGATTGCGCACTTTTCTGATTTTTCCTGTAGCAAGATTATCGGTCTGTATAGCAAAAAATAATTTTTTTGGACTGGAGAAAGTCTTTTCTTCATTTATTATATCAGCAGATAAGTCGACATTGGCCATCTTAATATCTGCGATATAACCTGAAAAATGCTGATCCAATAAATCAGAAGCACCTACCACAAAATAATCGGTAGGATGAACAAATAACATGCGATTTTCTTCACGTTGCAGCTTTCCGTCAACATATATACGTTCCATATAACCGTCAAATGAGATTATTATATGATGCCATTGATCCTCCTGCGGTAGCGTCTTAAAACCCATATCTGGCCAGGCACCATGTGTAACAGCTCCTCGCTGCGCATCTTTGCCGTAGCCAACGATCGCTTTGCTGATATCCTGATTACCTTTAGACCAAGCAACCACACTTTCAAAGCGATCGATTCGTGGATTATTGATCCACATGGAGACTGTATAGGGGCTGTTGCCAGCGAGTGATTGGGGCACTTTAAATGTCGAACGAAAGGAAACTGAACCATTCAAGAAAAATGCTTTTTTCCCTTGATAGTTTTTCACATAAATAGGCTTTTCACTATCTAGGGTTCCTTGCAGTAAACCTTTGTTCTGAATCGTTGTGATACGCTCCCCTTCCTGATAGTCCTCCGCATCCATGTGGATCAAAGGACCAAAAATGGTTTCTTCAGGAGGCATAATTTGCGGAGCTGACCAGACCGTTTGCTGGTCCAGCGACTTACCATAGACCTTGATATTCCATATTCCACGAGGTAGCCCCGGCAATTGTGTCTGCAAGAGATACAAGCGTACATAGCGTGCCTTCACCTTTCCGTGGGCCAAGACCGGACTTGCCCAACGATTATTGCTGGACTGGTCATCATATATCGTCCAGGTTTTAGCATCTGTTGATGTTTCGATCCGATATTGATACGCATAAGTGGGATATTCAAATTGGATGGCAACAGTTTGTACATCTGTTATCTTTTCCAGATCGATCGTTAACCATGCTGGCTGATGGTTTTCTTTTGCTCGCCATAAAGTTCCGTTATTGTCATCCACCAAAAAAGACGCTCTAAAATCAGCATGATAAGAAGAAGACACCTGCACAGGTTTTCCGAACGCTAGATCTTCGGGATAAGGTTTCGGTTTGATGAGATCAGCAATCCCTTGATGTGTGGAAACTACTTTTTGAATATTTCCGTCAGCAGTAAAAAATAATTCATCTACTGCAACCTGACGATGAAAACCACCACCCGAATGCGGATTATTGTGCCTGTGGTAAACGATGTAATACCGGCCATCCTCCTCCAACACACTATGATGCCCCGGGCCATGGATCGTACCATCTTCATTGGTTACCAAGATGGGGTTATCAGCAGGATATTCAAAGGGTCCCATCGGGCCAACTGTACTCTTGACATATTGGACACGATAAGTATGATCTTCACAATGACCAGAAGAATACATGAGGTAATACATACCATTGCGTTCAAACATATACGGAGCTTCAAAAAAATCCTTTGCCACGGTATTGGAAATCAATTCGATCTTTTTAAAACTCTTCATATCCGGATTCATTAACCCCACGGCACACCCGTGGTCTGGATAAATCCCCCAAGTGCCCCAATACATATACATGAGTCCGTCATGATCGGTGAACGTTTGACCATCCAAGGTAATCACACCCGGAATCATATAATTGGGTATAATCGATTGATGATCATCAGCCAGGGACTGCCAAGGCCCTATCGGTGTCTCCGATACCGCACCAAATATTTCGACCGGTTGACTATAATATAAATAATATCTTCCGTCGTATCCTTTAGTCATATCGGGAGCCCAATACCAATGGGTATTGGGCCAGTTCATGGGTTGTATGGTCCAATTCTTAAAATCTGTGGAAGTCCATACCTGCGATGGTCCTGCTCCCCAACCGTTACCATCTGTCGTGGCATAGATATAATAGGTATCTCCTATTTTTTTTATCGTTGGGTCTGCAAAATATCCGGGCAATAATGGATTTAAGGTATTTGGCATTTCATGCTTTTTCAACGATTGAGCAGGTACTGAACCTATTGAGCAAGCAAAGAGTACTAAAAAGAATAATTTTTTCATGATCAGTATGTATCAAAGAGGGGTACCTCGACAAACAAAGTACCCCTCCAAGTTTTCAGTATAAATTGCAATTATTTCAATGTAACATCCAGATAAACCGAGTGTCTTCCGTAGGTCTCATAAAATGGTTTAAAATCTACCCCATCGATTTTAAACTCCAAACGTTGTGGATCACCTGAAATGGATTTGCTGATATCTTTCGCATCTAAAGTTACTTTACGCCAATCTTTTCTCGCTTCGGGTTCTTGAGCAGCTAATAAGATGGGGCCATAGAATAAACTGGCAACATTCTGTTGATCCATCACTGGATCTAAATGAAATTGGAAAGGCATTTTTAAGGTGATACGATCCCCATTTTTCCAATTACGGCTCAATTTCAAATAAGTACCTGGTTGAGCCTGCACTTGCTGATCTTGACCATTGATGGTCACAAAAAATCCGTTGGTTGCCCAGCTGGGCACACGCACATGTAGATCAAATGTTCCATTCCCTTTTATGGTCAGCTCCGTCTCGTCTTGCTTTGGAAAGCTTGTCTTCTGCTCTACCGTCAACTGGCGTTCCGTCCATTCCAAAGTTGAAGGAATAAATAGATTGACATATAAAGCCTGATCATCTTTGCTTTTAAAATAAATACTATTCTGCAATTTGGTACTACTCTCGATCGCGGTACCATTGCAGCAGGTAAAACCGGTCATATTAGCGTTGCTGAATTGCTTTTGTACGCCAGGTCTTAGCGATACATGATAGGTATTAGCCGCTGAGTTTTCAGCAACAGAAGCCAAAATATGATTGTACAATCCGCGTTCGTAATAATCCATATAAGCTGCACGTTGATCAAAAAGAAACAGGTTACTGGTTAATTTCAGCATATTGTATGTGCCGCAAGTTTCATTCTGTCCTCCTTCAGAAAAACCATTTTCATATAAGGTCGAAGGTTCTGCTGTGAACACTTCTGCATTAGCCGGATTTCGAGCCCCTGCGACTCCTCCTATACTGTACATATAATCGTTGACAGCCTTATACCAAAAGTTATCGGCTACCCGATAGTATTCAGGCAGATTGGAAGCTTGATACATCTCGATGCTACCTACAATTTGAGGGATATGTTGATTGGCATGTAATCCTCGGAACGTATCGACATTTTTCGCCAATCCATGTGCATGTTGCGCATTTCCAAAGAACATATCGATGTTGTCAAACAGTTGTGCAGTCTTCAAATAGTGTTCTTTATTCGTGATGCGGTAGAGGTGAGCCATAGTCTCATTCATTCCTCCAAATTCGCCAGCAATATAAGTACTCCACACTTGTATCAGCGTTTCCTTAGGCAATTTACTGAGACGTGCATGTACCCAATCTGCCATACCGGTCGCCACTTGAAGTGCCTTTTCATTGCCACTTACTTCATAAATATCGATCAAACCGGCCGAAATTTTATGCAAGGTATAATAGGGAGCCCAAACTTGATTTTTCTGCCCACCGTACTTGGCTCCTTTTTCCAACATGATAAATTGATCCGGTGGATAGGCACTGATATACCCAACTCCCCAATTCCAATAGTCGGTACGGATACCTTCCTGACTCAGATCCGAGTCGTAGGTTGATTTTCCAGGACCATAAGGAACCGCTGTCGCATCAGCGACTGCGGTACCTCCAGCTTGTTGCGGTTTACCCGACAATTGTGCCATTTCATATAAGGTATTGACCATATAGTTCATTTTCTCGGCAAAATTCGCTTGCAAGGTTTTATCGTATCCTGTACTGGCATACGCCTGAGCAATAGCAGTTAGGTAATGACCTGTGGCATGTCCTCTGAGTTTGGTATCCTGACTATCCCATACGCCCAAAGGTTTAGCGCCTTGAGGCTGTGGCTGCCCAAAAGCATCACGAAACATGTAAAGAAAAGAGTTGGGATCAGTAACCGCTAATGTGCTGATAAATTTATCGCGATTTTCAATGAATTTTGTTTCTTGGTTCTGCGCATCGGCCTGCAATGAAACCTGATTTAAATCAAATTTCGCCAATTTTAAGCTTGGCGCTGCTGCAGTACCTGTTTTGACAGTCACGATCGCTTTAGGTTGCAAATCTGTACCTGGGACCCGCCCTGTAATGGTATAACGACCAGCTTCCAAAACCGTACTATTATCATTTGGCGAAGGCCAAATGACACGTACTTGAGGTCCTACCATATCCTCTTTATACGTTCCTTGTACATAACTCGGTAACCGCGGCAAATCGCCTAATGCCGTTTCCACCTGTACATCTGGAACAGCAATTAAGTAAGCATTGTACAGTTGTGCTTGCGTTAAAGGGAACTCGGGCAGGTTATCCTCCACCTTAGTTACATTTACAGCAACGCTGCTCCTACCTCGCTGTGAATTGGTATAAATTCCCGTAAGCTGATTTTTACTCAATGGGACGCGATAGATCCGAAAATCATGCAACATCCCATCCAACGTGGGAGATTCTGCAAAAAGTGATTTTCCGATATACAACTGATTCTTCTCTCCTGCAGATCCAAAAACCTCCGTCAATTCACGTGGTATCTGTTTGGATTCACCAACGGGCACAGCATCGACATAAGTCAACATCGTTTTGGAAGGGATATCCACCACTATAGTGAGGTACACCCATTTATTCAAGGTTATCGATGAAGAAACTGCCCCTTTTTGGTTGTTTTTTCCTGAAGTAATTAAACTCTGAAAACCAACCTGACTTTTTGTTCCTACAGGAGCAGCGAAGAAATGTTTGCGTGCATCCTTTCCGAAGTCAAAAAATACTTGACCCTTTTTTTCCGAACGCAGATAAACCCATCCCGAAATACTCAGCGACTCCATATCGGTCAAAGCATCAGTAGGAATCTGGATAAAATCATTGCTTTCGCCAGACAACGACAATACTTTTCCAAACCGCTTATCGGTGATAAATGTCGCATTCCGGCCAGCGGTTGCATGCAGATTGTTGCGGGACCAATCTTTCAGATCCCCATTAAATACATAGCGTGCGATCATGCCCGTTTCACCGATTCCATCCAAAATCTGATCACCACTTTGCGCCTGTACCGGGCTTAACCCTTTGGTTAGGATTGTGGCGACGAGAATAAATCGTAAAAAAACTGTATAACTTTTCATTGATATAAATTGTTTTTTATCTGTAATGAAGCGATCATGAGCAATATTCATCGCCTTTTGTACGTGGATGCTCATGATGGTTTCATTGGTATATCATTACTTTGTGAGCTCGCAAGCTCGGTTTATTCTTTAAAGGCCATACTAGCCCTCAGCTCGACTTCATGAGCTACTAAGCTCAATTTTTATTCATTCCTAAAGAAATGACTGTGTAGATCTGCTTACCCTGATTAAAGTGCTCATCCTGGCACGTTGCACGGCTAAACGAAGTTTTTACATCAGTTTAAATCCCTGATTATCCTAGACCTTTGTTAATATGCGTTCCAAGCTGGAGGTTCTACCTCAAGCAAGTGTTTGACAAAATAATCGCGACGTTTCTTTTCACCAAAATCACCACCAGAAGCATGTCCCATACCTGGAACCATAATGAAGTCGTGATCTTTACCATGCTTAATCAGCTGATTGACGAACTGATAAGTCGATGCCGGATCCACATTATCATCCAACTCGCCAACGATCAATAGCAACTTTCCTTCTAATTTATACGCATTTTCGATATTGGAACATGCCGCATATTCAGGTCCGATGGGCCAGCCCATCCATTGTTCATTCCACCATATTTTGTCCATACGATTATCATGGCAACCACAAGAGGAAACACCCACTTTGTAAAACTCAGGATGAAATAACAGTGCCCCAGCAGAAGATTGTCCTCCGGCAGAAGTACCATAAATACCAACTTTTTCGATATCCATATAAGGATATTGAAGCGCGGCAGCTTTCATCCAGGCAATGCGATCAGGAAAGCCCGCATCTTTTAGATTTTTCCAAGCGACATCTTGAAATGCTTTCGAACGATTGGATGTTCCCATTCCGTCGATCTGCACCACAATAAATCCCAATTCCGCAAGTTCAGTAAGTCCTGAAGGATTAGCGGAAAATGACTTGGGTACAAAAGAGCTATGCGGACCAGCATAGATATATTCGATCACTGGATATTTTTTGTTGGGATCAAAATTTCTAGGACGAACAATAATCCCCCAAATATCGGTTTTACCATCTCTAGCAAGGGATTTAAATACTTCCGGTTTGCGCCATCCCGTGGCTTCCAGATCTGAAATATCAGCTTGTTCCAAATCCATGACGATCTGCCCATCTACAGAGCGTCGTAAGACTGTCTTTGGCGCTTGATCAACACGAGAATAGAGATCCACAAATAAGGTTTGATCGTTATTAAATGTTGCTTGGTGATTAGCCGGTTCGGGGGTGAGTTCTTTCATTCCCTTACCGTCAAAGCCAATCGAATAATAACGGATTAAGTAGGGATCCGATGCCTTATCCATACCACTGGCCTCAAAAATAATTTTTTTGCTATCCTCATCGACGTTAACGACTTTACGCACCACCCAGTTTCCTTTGGTAATCTGATGTTTCAATGCTCCAGTTCTGGCATCGAACAGATACAGATGGTTCCATCCATCACGTTCCGAGGCCCAAATGATGTCGGCTGTTTTTTTGAGATCATTCCGGTATTTTTTTCCGCTATAATCAATGAATGTAGCGCTGCGCTCAGAAATAATTGCTTTGGTTTTTCCGTCTACAGCACTCAACTCCATCACATCATAACGTTGATGACCACGTTGATTATATTCAAATGTGATTCCACTATTATCCTGCTTCCATGCGATCGCAGATAATGAAAATTGATTGTCCACCTGAGCTGGATCTACCGATATCACACGACCATCCGCTAGATGAACAATAGTAGGATAATATTGTGATAAAGCATCTCCAGGTTTATTATAGTCTCTGGTTTGTAGTTTAGGTTGCAATTGATCGACAGGAGAAGATTCCAATAAAGTCAATTGCCTAATTTCTGCCTTTCGTACTTTGGAAGCGGCCAATTTTTTTGAATCATCGGACCATTGGATACGAGCACTGTAATACGCTCCGGGGCTACCATCAAAGGTCATTTGTTTCTCGCTTTTCGAATCGCCTTTTTTGCTGATGTAAATATTACTATTTTTAATATATGCGGTATAGACCTTATCGGGAGAATCCACAGGCTCACCCTTACTATCATCCCATCGTGCTCCCCAATAGCCATCCGATCTCCGATCAGCACCTGCTGTAGGAACATCCCGCAACTTGCTCAGTTTATTTTCCTGCGCATTCCACTTCCAGACCACTTTCTCTTCGGTAAACTCCACCTCGTTTGCCGTCAGCACTTTCAGATCTCTCCCCCACAAAACGCCTAATTTCACTTCTTTGCCCAACTGAGATGACAGCTGCTTTTCAATCGCGGCAACATCGGTATCTATTTTTTTCTTGTTCAGCGCATCGACCAGATATAAGCTCCTCTTGCCATCTTTCTGCGTGACCCGGTAGGAAAAACTATCTCCTTTTTCAGACCAGATAATCTGCTGCGGTACTTGGTACACCTTAGCAAATGAACTTCTGATGTCTTTGGCTCGTTTATAATCGTCCAATGTCCCCTGCGCCATTGTCGTAAGCTGCAAGAGCAGCACTAAAGCAGCGGTAAATGTTAACTTCATAGGTATTATTTTTTATATCGTATAGATCATGCCTTTATCCATAATCAGGCATGATGAAAATAAGTAAGATTAAGTCTTCGCTTCCTTTTGTTTCACAACATAGTATAACGGAATACCCAAAAGGGTAATGATGATGCCCGGCCAAGTAAATTGTGGTTTATAGATGACCAACAAAATAATAAACGATAAGCCCATCACGATATAGATCGCCGGTATAAATGGGTAGCCAAATGCTTTATAAGGTCTTGGTACTTCGGGACGTTTATATCTTAACCAAAATATGCCGATGATGCACAACACATAAAAGATGACAACTACACAGGTAATCATATCCAACAAATCCCCGTACTTACCTGTCAAACACCATATCGAGGCAATCACCGCCTGCAACCACAAGGCATATGCCGGTACGGCATTCTTATTTAAGGTTCCCGTTTTCTTAAAAAACAAGCCATCCTTAGCCATCGAATAATAGATCCTTGCACCAGCCAGAATCAATCCATTGTTGCATCCAAAAGTGCTGACCATAATCATGATCGCCAAGATGGCGATTCCAACGGGGCCAAAGATTTCCTGTGCCACAAGCATCGCCACGCGATCTTTAGGAGCACTGGCCATTTGCTCAATCGTCAATACACCGGTATACATCAAATTGGTTAAAATATAGATCACCGTCACAATCAAGGTTCCTAAAGCTAAACTTAAACCAATGTTGCGTTGCGGATTCTTGATTTCTCCCGCTACAGCAGAAGAGGAGTGCCACGAATCACTACTGAACAATGCCCCTACTAGTGCTGCAGACATGGCACCAAACGCACCAAATGTAGCATAATCTGCTGTCGATCCATCCACATTTAACCGATGCAGGTTCCACATATGCTCCGAAGACCAGTTTTGATTCCACACCTCCAGATCAAAAGCCGCAAAACCAAAAATGACCAATAAGACCAAACTTAAGATCTTGATCAGCGTCAGCACTGTCTGTACCGTTTTACCATTTTTCACCCCTCCGGTATTGATCAAGGTGAGCAGTAAAATAACAACGATAGCCAATACTTGAGCAGATGATATATGATAATCTCCGATCACCAGCAGATAAACATCTTCATCCAGCACCGGAAACAGATAAGCCGTAAACTTAGAGAAAGCAACCCCCACAGCTGCAATCGTGGCCGTCTGGATAACCGCAAAAAAAGTCCATCCAAATGTAAAACTGACCACAGGTCCATAGGCCTCTTTCAAATAAACATACTGACCACCAGCTTTGGGGAACATGGCACTGAGCTCGCCATAACTCAAAGCTGCCGCTAAAGTCATAAATCCGCAGATCAACCATACGACCATCAGCCAACCAGCAGAACCTGTATTTCGGGCAATATCTGACGATACAATAAAGATCCCCGAACCAATCATACTTCCGGCAACCAGCATCGTGGCGTCCAATAAACCCAATGACTTTTTGAAATCTTGACTATTTTCTTGACTACTCATAGATTGAGGGTTGGATTGTGGTTATTTAAAATTATAAAATTTCCATTTCGCTTGATGGTTAGCTTCAAGCTTCTGGTTGGTCAATATTGCCCTGAGCATCTCCATGGGCAAGTAATTCTCCTTGATGACACGGTCATGAAATTCGGTATAGGACATTTTCCCCGATCCTACCAATTCATCGCTGATACTCAGCAACTGTAAACCACCGATCAAATAAGCCAACTGATATAAAGGATCATAAGAACCTTCAAACGATCGCTTCACTTCGCCATGTGCATTTGCAGGCTCATGACCGACCTTGTTGACTAAGTAATCTATACATTGCTGCGGTGTCCATTCGCCCAGATGAAATTTAATACTAAAGGTGATCCGCGCACAGCGATGCATTCTCCAAAATAACATCCCGATACGTTCTTCCGGTGTCTTTGCAAAACCCATTCTATAGAGCAGTAATTCCCAATATAAGGTCCAGCCTTCGGTCCAGAATGGTGTATTGAAATTCTGCTCACGATAAGGCTTATACCTTTTATTCATAAAATACTGTAGGTGATGGCCTGGATTCAGTTCGTGCTGAACCGTACCCAATGAAAAGTGTGGGTTATTGCCCCGCATGCTCATCATCTTCTGGTCATAAGTCATCGTATTGGTGGGATAAGAAATACTGATCTCACGTCCGCCCGTAAAAAAAGGATTGACCAATTGCCGTTCAGGAGTCATCATAATCATTCCCCAAGTCTCATCCGCCAATTCAGGAATCGCGATGAGATCATGCTGCTTGATAAACGTTTGGGCTCTGTCGTACAGTTCATTGATTAAGTCGGGCTGTCGGCCTTCCGGTACATAGGTATTTTTAACCTTTTCCTGCGCAGCTTTCCAATCGTCTCCAAATCCCATCTCACGAGAAGCTTTTAATAATTCCGCCACACACCATTCCCATTCCTGATCAGCGATCCGCAAAAGCTCATCCGCATCATAAGCAATCATTTCTTCCCGCAGCTTTTTATTGAGTGCCGCTTTTCCAATAGGCTGGCCTCCAATATGGCTGCCATCATTAAACACTTTCCAGTTGCTCTTCGCTTGCAGAGCAGCTTTGTACTGGATCAGTTTTTCGTTTAACCTTTCGTAAGATTTAGGCACCCACCACGTAAACATCGGGTCATATCCATGATAGAAGTCAAATGAACTTTCCAATCGGGTTCGCAATGATTCGACCATATTGACCAAAAAATTGACATCAGCAGATTCAATCGCTGATCCATTTTCAAGATTCTGCATCGCTTCCTCGACCTGACCGGTTGTTTTTTCTAAAACGATGGCGACATCCTTTCCTACAACAGCAGCTCCTCGACGACGCTTCTGTTCAAATTGAAGAATATTTTCAGCAAAGGGCAAGTAAGACTTCAGGTGGTTATAAGATGCTAATGATTCTTTGAGTTCTTCCTGATGTCGCTGCACTTTTTGGTTCAACAGAATATAATCAACTTGACCATTGGTATTGAGCCGTTTGTAATCAAAGTTTTTCAGTTTCGCCAAATAATCGTCATCTATCGATATCAGTCGATTGATCTGTTGGGGTGAGGCTACTGATTGCTGAAAGCCCCAGTTTTTAGGCATTGGACCGTAGAAATAATTGACAGCCTGCAGGTCATGACGATATTGAATGATATAAGGCTCAATGGGTGTCGTATGTTGGTACAAATCCATATCTTGGGCATCTGTTAGCGAAGAAGCCATACAAAGTACGCCAATGACAATAAATTGCTTTACGTTCGGGTTATTGTTGTTTTTCTTCATCATTTAGGTTTATTATGGTCTATTGGAATCGATCTGGATTAAAGCCTGTGATATCCGTTTCTGTGGGCTGATTGGACAATAGAGCCGTGATCGCTTTTCCGTAAGCAGGGCCTAGACTTAACCCCATCATACCACCTGCGCCCGCAATGCTAACATTGCTGTATTTTGAAGTTCTGCCCAAATAAGGAAGTCCATCTGGCGAACATGGTCGGTAGCCAAACCAGATATCTTGCGGATAGTCAACCTGTAGGTCAGGGAAATATTTCGGGATAGATTCGACGATTCCTTTGACCCGATTGGTATATATTTTATCATTAGCAGGACCTAATTCCATCGTTCCACTAAAGCGAATCTGATTGTTCATAGGCGTCACCGCTACACGTGCTTCCAGTAACAACGCGGCATGTACCATCTGGCTATTGTCTGTGGTATGGTGCATAAACGAATACCCTTTCCCTGGCATTAACGGCAACTGCAACTGCAATTTAGAAGCTAATGCGGGTAGCGATGCTCCTCCAGTTACGACTACTTCATCCGCATGAAACGCTCCTTTTGAAGTCACGATTTCGGATACTTTTTTACCGGAAAACTTGAATCCTGTTACTTCCGTTTGAAAGCTGAACTGGGCACCATGAGCAAGCAAATAGTCTGTTAATGTTTTCATCAATTTGGGTGGATACAAGATACCATCACATTTATACAATATTCCACCTATTGTGTCCATTCGGAGATTAGGCTCTAAGGCCTGGATACCCGCTTGATCAAAAACCTCTACATCCAATCCCAAGTTTTGAGCCTTTTCTGCCAATTCTATTTCCTCATGCGCCACGTGATTGGATTTGTAGAGCATCATAATCCCATTCTGCCTCAGCTCAAAATCAAAACCCTCCTGTTGAGCCAGTTGATCATAGTACCGGCTACTCGCAAGATTCAAATCGCGTATAGCCGCTGCATTTCGGTTGACGTGTTTTTCGTTGGCATGTTTCAAGAACTTCAGTCCCCAGTCTATCAAGGAGAAATTCAAGGAGGGTCTGACGTAAAATGGGCTCTTACTGTTCAGCATCCATTTTACCCCCTGCGCTACGATACCCGGAGCTGCCAGCGGAGTAAAATGACTAGGAACGATCATTCCTGCATTGCCATAAGAGCAATTGTCCTGCCCGTCACTTTTCTCTAAAATTTGAACTTCCCAACCATCTTGTAGCAAGTAATAAGCGGTAGACAATCCTGCAATACCTGCTCCTATGATAGCAACTTTTCCTTTATTATGTGTTGACACGTTATTTGATGTTTTAATAGTAATTACATAACTTGAAATCCTTCTTTATAGGGGTCGTCATCGTCAATAATGATCTGACTATATCCCGTAATTCTTGCCCATCCCTCTACCGAAGGAATAATCGCAGGCTGTCCGATTATGGTTGTTTCGTCCTCAATACGACCGACAAATTGCGAACCGATATAACTCTCATGCACAAACTCTTCGCCTTTTTTCAACTTCCCTTTGGCATACCACTGTGCCATACGAGCAGAAGTTCCGGTACCACAAGGAGATCTATCCAAGGCATTCTCACCTACCAACACGGCATTACGTCCCGTAGAATTAGCATGCGTAGGTTTTCCCGTCCATTGAATATGGCTGAGACCATAGATATTTTCATTTTCAGGATGAACAAATTCCGTTTGCTCATTGAGTAATCGGCGAATAATCTTACCGTAGTGGATAAGCTGACTAGCCGAAAAATCGCTGATATCTCTAAAATTTTTCTGTGGATCAACGATGGCATAGAAATTTCCACCATAGGCTACATCTGCTACAATCTCTCCCAAATCTGGGCACATCACCGTAAGTCCTTCTTTATAAAGAAAAGATTTCACATTGGTCAGCTTGACCGTTTTTACTTTTGGACCCTCTTGCACATAATCGATCAGGATCAATCCGGCTGGTGTTTCCAGACGCAACTTTCCTGGTATTTTGGGGATGACCAATCCTTCTTCAATGGCAATCGTCACGGTACCAATGGTACCATGACCACACATCGGAAGACATCCGCTTGTTTCAATATATAGGACACCGGTATCATTATTGGGATCTGTAGGTGGATAAAGAATACTCCCGCTCATCATATCATGACCACGGGGTTCAAACATCAATCCTTTACGGATCCAGTCATATTCTTCCATAAAATGCAGACGGCGCTCCATCATCGAATGGCCATTCAGCACCGGTCCCCCTCCTGCTACCAACCTAACTGGACAACCACAGGTGTGGGAGTCAATACAAAAAAATGTTTTCTTCATCAATTGCTATACAAAAATGTGCTAAATACTTGTTTTTGTCGCACTACCATCTACGATACGTGAAATGCCTAGTGTATTCTCATTTTTCAGCTCCACAGGCAAAAATTCATTGGGCCAATTCTGAAACGATAAAGGTCGTACAAAACGCTTCACCGCATCTGGTCCTACAGAAGTAAATCTAGGATCCGTACAGGAAGGAAAAGGACCGCCATGCTGCATCGCATAAACTACCTCTACTCCAGTTGGCATTCCATTAAATAAAAGTCGACCCGCCTTATCTTTCACGACATTGAAAACATCATGATGCTCCTGCACATCTTGCGCAGTACCCGCAATGGTAATGGTCAATTGACCTTTAAGTTCCTGCGCAATAGTCAGTACTTCTTCTGCACTGTCCGCTTCCACCAATACCGCAAAAGGACCAAACACTTCCTCGCTCAATACCTGATTTTTCAAAAAATTGCTTGCCGAGGTACTGATGATTCTTGCGCGACCTTGTCCCTGGCTAGCTTCTATCCCCGATTCGGCGATTACCGTGACCGCTTCTTGGTTACTTAATGTTGTCTTATTTTTTTCAAAATGCGTATAGATACCCGAATTAAGCATTGTACTTGGTGGGATTGCCCCAATTTCTAACGCCAGTGCATTTTTGAAGCGATCTAAGCCATCGCCTTTAACCGCGATAAATACACCTGGATTGGTACAAAACTGTCCCACACCCATGGTGAGTGAACTCGCGTATTCCTTAGCCAATGCTTCAGCACGCTCTTGCAGCATATCCGTAAAGGCAAACACCGGATTGATACTGCCCATTTCGGCAAATACCGGAATCGGTTCTTCGCGTTGATTGGCGATATCAAACAAAGCTTTCCCGCCCCAATAAGATCCTGTAAAACCGACCGCTTTTACAAGAGGATGACCCGTGAGATAGGCCCCTATTTTGGTATCAGTTCCTTCGATATTGGCTCCAAGAATATGGCTAAACACCCCCTCTGGCCAGCCGAATTCTTTGACAACAGCAGCGATGGCTTCGGCCATTATCGTAGACGTACGGGTATGTCCCGAATGGCCTTTCACGATCACTGGACAACCTGCACCGATGGCACTTGCGGTATCTCCACCGGCAGTAGAAAAGGCAAATGGAAAGTTACTTGCTCCAAATACAACTACTGGACCTATACCCAAATTAAATTTCCGAATATCATTTTTACCTGTTTCACTATTTGCTAAATCAATGCGAGCTTCGGTGTAAATCCCTAGTGCTACGGCATTGGCATAACTGCGCCATTGTCCTACTGTGCGCGCCTTCTCTCCTGTGAGGCGGGCCAAAGGCAGTGCGGTCTCTGCATGAGCAGTCTCCAACAGCTCCGGTCCTAGCTTTTCAATTTTATCCGCAACAGCATGCATAAATACGGCACGCTCACCGATCGTCGTGGATTTCAAAAATTGAAATGCTTCTGCCGCTATGCGAACACGCTCATCTAAAAATACTTGTGATTGATTCATTATATATCGGAATTTTTCTTTACAAAACGAACTGTAGGCGAATAGTATCCACCAATCGCCTACAGTACCTTAATTATTTTTGATCCGCAGATCTTAATTTAACTGAGGACGATTAGCAATACCATCAGCAATAATCTGATTGATTTTTTCAGCTTCTTCACCCACCAATGGCAGTCTCGGCGCACGTAGGTGCGGCGTACATATTCCTTCGGCAGCTGCAGCCAGCTTAATATATTGAATGAGCTTAGGGTGAATATCCAATTCTAACAAAGGCATAAACCAGCGATAGATATCCAAAGCTTTATCGTATTCACCATTTAACGCATGGTTATACATCGCAACTGTCTCCTTTGGAAAAGCGTCTACTAATCCAAAAACCCAACCATCTGCACCCACAACCAACGCCTCCAAAGAGATGGTATCTACACCACCTAAGATATGAAATCTGTCGCCAAATTTATTTTTCATTCGTGTTATATTTGTCAGATCGCGCGTGGACTCCTTAACCGCCACAATCGTTGGACAATCTTTCAATTCATCAAACATAGCTGTCGACACAAAAATCGAATAATCCACCGGATTGTTATAAATCAAAATAGGCAAGTCTGTCGCCTCTGCTACGGCTTTAAAATAAGTAACGACCTCACGGTCATCTGCTTTATAGCGCATTGGCGGCAATAACATTAAACCATCTGCACCTAATTCTTTTGCTTTAACTGCAAAATTAATGGCATTTTTAGTGGTATTTTCAGCAATGTTCAAGATCACCGGCACACGGCCTGCAATCACCTGAATGGCATAAGTCAATAATTCAAATTTTTCATCTGTATCCAACACCGCTGCATCACCCAATGATCCTGCAATGATAATACCATGTACCCCCGCTTCGATCTGAGCTTCCGTATTTTTAGCAAACATATCAAAGTCAATCTCACCATTCTCCTTGAAGGGGGTCAGCACTGCCGGATATACGCCCTTCCAATTTAATTCAGCCATAGTTATTCTTTACTTAATTAATTTATAATTTTCTTTATCAAAGAAAGGAACTATTAAACAACTAAACTAACCGCGTTTTAATCATTACTTATTGGATATTAACCTGCACCGTCTACTCATAGAGCAAATTTTTATAATTTGCCACATACATCTTAGGCGATATACCTACAATGCTTCTAAAAACCCGATTAAAATTGGTGATGCTATTAAACCCAGAATGATAAGCCACGATGGAAATACAATCATAATCTTGCCCTCCCAATAGGCGACAAGCTTCTCTTACGCGCAATTCATTCAGATAGGAAACAAAAGTCTTCCCTGTACTTTTTTTGAAATAACGACAAAAAGCCTGCGGAGTCAGATTTGCCCTTTCGGCGATTTCATTTAAGCCGATATTCTCCTTATAGTTATTTTCAAGAAAATCACATAAGGCCGTAATCCGAAAAGAACCTCCCGTACCAAAATCAACAGAAGTGACACCCGAAAGCGGTTTAAGTTTGAGGGAAAGTCTATTCAAAGATTTCAATAAATAAAAAAAACTGACAAGCTGACCTAAGCTATCGGAGTTCTTAAGCGCCTCTATCCTTCTACTGATCTGTGCCAAGTGTATGGTAGGAACTTTAAAACCGCGACCATTTTTATCTATAAAATCCAACAGCATACTCAATTCAGGCATATTCAAAATCGCGGACAAGGATCCCTTCACATTAAAAAAAACAGAAACCGATTGCACATACCCAACCCTAAAATCATTTTTAAAGACATGAGCTTGGTTTGATCCCAATAGGAAAATATCCCCGCGCTCAAAATCATGGACATGATCATCAACCAACAACTGTCCATTGCCCTCCTTGATCCAGATTAATTGATACTCCTCATGACAATGCATATGGGGATAAAACTTATCCAAAAAATCCTCCTGAATAAAAACGGTCCTATCCTTGGGAACAGGAACTCGGTATTGAATTGGTTTCATAAATAGAATGGTTTTTCGATTAATGTCATTAGTACATTAAATTTAGGATTTAGCGGTTCACAAAGCAAATATTTATCACTTTATATCAATAACATGGTATATTCGGTTAAAATGTGGTAATTAAAAAAGGACTTAATAAGTCAAATTTGTAATCGTTGCACTTGATCATGTGTTGAAGTATTATAATCTCTAAATCTTACCAAATGAATTTAAAGAAAAGTTGTTACCTCCTATTAACCTTATTCTATATACATCCCGCATTTAGCCAACAGGATGAGCATCCTGTATGGAAGGCGACCAAAAGCCAGCCGGCGACATTGGGTATAGAACAAGGGACCAAAAGCTTTGCGCTGAACCAATTGAAGATCAAGATTCTCAACGCCTCCCAAACGTTATCCGCCTTTCAACAAGTGAACGGTGATGCCGCTTTCGACTATACACCTGTTGAGCTATTAGCGAAACGGGACCGTAACAATTTTTTTCATATCGGCGATATCAACATCCGCCTGAAATATGAAGGAGAAACCAAATGGTCCAGTTATTCATCAGCCAAAGACCGTAAAAAAGTAATCGAAATCGCAGCTTCTAAAACTACTTTAGCCGCAGCAGATATCACTCCAACATTGGAAAATATCCCCTTAAAAGTGGTGCGTAGCTGGGAGAATGTGGATGGCGATCTCATCTTAAAATTTCAAATCAGCAATCCTACTGATCAAGCTATTGAGATCGGATCTCTGGGCATCCCACTTCCCTTCAACAACAATATGGATTGGAAAAATCTGAATCAAGCCCATGCTCAAAATGTATTTTTCGATCCTTATATTGGTCAAGATGCAGGCTATATGCAGGTCAACCATTTACATGGAAACGGTCCAAGCTTATTAGTACTTCCTTACACAAATGCGGGATTTGAGGCCTATAACCCGCTGAACAGTGATCCGACACCAAAAAGCATTACTTTTGAAGGTTTCCACGAATGGATGATCCACAGCAAGGCACTTGCAGAAACCGACTGGAAAGGAGTAGAACAATGGAACACACCGACTTCTACTGTTTTGAAGCCAAAAGAATCCAAGACATTTGCCCTTAAGTTTGTGCTATCGCCCAGTATCAAAGAAATTGAAAACACGCTTCTGAAAAACAAGAGACCTGTTGCTATTGGTGCTCCTGGATATGTTGTTCCTTTAGATAATCCGGTCAAACTTTTTATCAAACATGATCAAGCCATTGCCCATATCTCAGTTTATCCAGAGGGCGCATTAACCGTTACTAAACAACAAGATACCCCACACAAATGGCATCAATATGAAGTAAAAGGCCAACAATGGGGACGGGCACGATTGACCATCACCTATCAGGATGGTGCCGAGCAAACCATTCAATATAAAGTCATCAAATCCGAAAAAGATGTGGTGAATGATCTGGGAAATTTCTTAACGACCGCACAGTGGTACGAAAATGATCAAGACCGCTTTGGCAGATCTCCATCTGTTATCACCTACGATTATGAGGACAAAAAGCTTGTCACCCAAGAACAACGGGCTTGGTATGCCGGCCTCAGTGATGAAGCAGGAGCGGCAAGCTGGCTAGCTGCAATTATGAAACAGGTCGTCCAACCTAATCCTACAGAGATCAACAAACTTAAACGATTTGTCAACGAAACGATGTATGGCCGTATTCAGCATAAAGAAGGGGATCAAAAATATGGTGTCGTCAAAAGTTTATTTTACTACGAACCAGACTCGCTGCCAGCAGGCACTTACGATGCCGACATCAATTGGAAAGTATGGTCAGCATGGCCAAAAAAAGAAGCGGACAACATCGGCCGTTCCTACAACTACCCCCATGTGGCAGCAGCACATTGGGTGATGTACAGACTGGCTCGCGACTATCGTAATCTTGTACAAGAGGAAAGCTGGGATGTGTATTTAGATCGGGCTTTTCAAACCAGCATGGCTATGATCGAGAAAGCACCTTATTACGCTCAATTTGGACAGATGGAAGGCAGTATATTTTTGCTGATCCTCCATGATCTTCGTCGGGAAGGACTAACCGATGCCGCTAATAAGCTGGAAGCCGCGATGCGCAAACGTGCAGAACACTGGAAAAGCCTAGATTATCCCTTTGGAAGTGAAATGCCCTGGGATTCTACCGGACAGGAGGAGGTCTATTTATGGTCGCGCTACTTTGGTTTCGACGATAAAACTCAAGTCACCTTAAATGCAATTTTGGCTTATATGCCAACCGTACCTCACTGGGGGTACAACGGTAGTGCCCGCCGTTATTGGGATTTTGTATATGGCGGAAAACTATCCCGCATCGAACGTCAACTCCACCATTATGGATCGGCACTCAACGCCATCCCTGTACTGACCGAATACCGTGACCATCCCGATGATTTCTATCTTCTTCGTGTCGGTCATGCCGGTATGATGGGTGCACTGGCCAATGTTACAGCAGATGGTTTTGGTCCTGCAGCATTTCACTCCTATCCTTCGACATTAGCCAACGATGGCATATCTGGTGATTATGGTACCGGATTTTATGGTTACGCCGTTAATTCGGGAACCTATATAATGCAACATCCAGAATTTGGCTGGTTGGCTTTTAGCGGCCATCTTCAAGCAGATAAAAACAATATCGAAGTGAGGATCACAACCGCTTCCAGAGGCCGTGTTTTTCTAGCAAAAGAGCATCTCTGGCTGACTACGGATGCCGGAGAAATCGAAAAGCTGCGTTACAACCAAAAAGATAAAAGTGTGGTGTTGAGTTTTAATACCAGTCAATCGGACAGGGTGCCAAATATCTTGCTAAATATCAATCCCGAGAGTGGCTATGTGATTGAAGGACTCCAAAAAGATCCATTCAATCGCTATACCATACCAGCTTCTACTGCGAGCGTGACACTAGTGAAAACAAAGTAGCCTCGATCAAACGATCTTTCTTTCTAAACAACATACATAACCTGTGGTTAGCTTAGGCTAGCCACAGGTTTTATTCAAAAACCGCGCCCCCCCAAATCGCAGCATCCTAGAGACCTTAGCTCCTAGAGGCTCCGTTATTTAAAAATGAAATCCCTCAAGATTCCATTTGTCTCTCCACGGAACGGTTATTTTACCATCTTGTAGATCAACCGGGAGCCAGATATAGCGACTATCCAACAAGTTTTTAGGTTTCCAACGGTCAGCCATAAATATAAAAGCATTTTTCTTACCTACAACAGGCAATACAAAAGTAGATTGTGCATCAAAAGTGATGTGCGCGTCGGGTCCGCGCATCGGATCACCTAAAGATGTCCAAGGTCCAAACAGATGATCCGCTACATGTAGTTCCGCCCTGTTGGGAGCCCAACCTGTACAGCCGCTTGTAAAGAGATAATATTTCTGATTATATTTGAACAAAGCCGGAGCTTCTCGATGATTTCTGAACAATAATGTATCCGCGGTCGTAGGAGTTAAATAATCAGGCGTAAGCTTTGCCAAACGCAGTTCATAGTTTTCATCTGAAGAATAGATATGATAAGCAACATCATCATCATCCACAAAGAGTCCCATATCTCGTGACATATGACCATTTGGTCTGAAACTGTCCTCCAACCTAAATGGACCGGCAGGAGCATCACTAATAGCAACCGCAGCTCGTGCTGCAGCATAACCTTGATCTTTCAGCTCCAGATGAAACCACATCACAAATTTTTTCGTCTTCTTATTGTAGATGACCTTCGGCCGTTCGATGATACATCCCCATGCGACATCACTGCTGGGATCATCTGCAGGTGAAAAAGCTAATTTTTCAAATTTCCAATGATAGAGATCCTTGGAAGAATAGACATTGACCCCCTGTGATTCGGTTCCCCCTCTTTTTTCACCGTACCAATAATAGGTGCCATTGTGGTAAAGAATTCCGCCACCATGGGCATTGATCGAATTACCTTGATCATCCAACCACAGCTTTCCTGGGACAAATGCTGTATTTCCCTGATCTTGAACTCCCTTTTGATAGACCCGCACATAGTCGATCTCATAGGTTGCAGGTAACAATTTTTCATCAATAATGCCACCATTCATTCCACCCAAAGCTAAATTGAGCAAGATATAGTGCGGCTGTTTAAAAGGGTTAAATCCTGTCCCGTCCCGATTGACCAATTGATCCAGCTTCACTTTATTCATCAGGATATCATCGACATACAATGCAATTTCATGTTCATCCCAATACATACTCCAAACATGAAATTGCATTGCCCATTCTTTTCCGCCCAGCTCGGAAACCGCTTTTTTTTGGCTATGCCAGTTTGCCTGCCATCTTTTATCCGTACCGGAAGCAATATTTGCAAGAATATCACCCTTATAATATTCCATAATATCAATTTCACCATTAGAAGGCCATTCTTTTTCTACACCTAATGTCCAAAATGCCGGCCACAACCCACTCCCTACTGGAATACGGGCGCGCATTTCAAATATGCCATACTTCCAACTATGTTTGCCAGAAGTATTGATTGAGGCAGATGTATAGCTAATGTCTTTACGTGAAGTTGCCCAATCTTGACTATTTGGTTTATAAGTGGGATTGGGTTTAACCTCTTTGCGTGCTTCGATCTTCAATATGCCATCCTTACAGGATATATTTTCTTGCTGGTACCATTGATGCTCTTGATTACGCATGAAGCCCTTCTCAAATTGCCAGTTTTGATTATTTACAGATCCCTCTTCATCAAACTCATCAGACCAGACTAAAGTATAACCCTTCTTCTGCAAATGTTGCGCCCCTACCTGCGTGACAAGATGCAATAGAAAAATAAAGTAAAGTGCTTTTTTCATAAAAATATATTTGTTTTGATCAGTACTTATTTAAGAAGCCAATTGCGTTTATCATGGCTGAAGATTTACCCCTTTCGTTATAGCTATTTAATAGGTATAACGAAAGGGTAATCAATCGTCCAATATTAATCAACAGTTCTGATTAAAGGAAGGGGGTAATTCAACAATTTGGAGGGAGAAATTCATCAATTTTCTAATGAATACAAGTTTTCACCAATATCTCTCCACATAACATGATACATGCTTAACTCGCGATCCGCTTTAAGAGCCTATAGCGTTTATCCACAAATAAGCATTGTTTATTCACAATATGTGCATAAACGATCCTGTACATATTCAGCATGAAATAGCATTTTTGTGGATAACACACTTATTTTGTCAATAAAAGACGAAAAATAATTCAAAAGCAAATGTGGAAACTCTGTTATCTATTATTTTATCAACACATGTCGAATCCGCTGTGCATAACAAATCTGGTTTCCACAACATATAGCCTGATTTGAACATATTGTGCATAACTCGTTCATTGGCTATACTAGAGCTAAGCGATCATCATCAAGGCTTATAGGTGTCATAAAAGCAAGCAAATGATCATGTCGTATTATTTCAATTTATGTTTTACCCCTTCAAAAGTCATTTTTACAGGATTAATATATCCATTTTCGTCAAATGTCATTACATCAATACAAGTCTCCCGCTCATTTGCACCTGTTTTGCCCAATGGTCTTCGGTGATACACGATATAATACTGATCTTTGTTTGGCACTTGAATGACAGAATGATGACCAGCGCCAGTTGCGATAGCGGGATCCTGTTCTAAGATCGTTCCTATTCGTTTGAATGGACCAAATGGCGAATCAGCGATCGCATAAGCCACTTTATAATTTGGAAGACCCCATCCGCCCTCCGACCACATGAAATAGTATTTATTGTTGCGGATAAACATAAATGGTCCTTCGACATAGTTCTCAGGTGTTACCTCTTTATAGATTGTTCCATCTTCAAAAGGAACTAAGCTTTTAAAGTCAGCACTTAATTTGACCACATTACAATGTTGCCACCCACCATAATACATATAATATTGACCATCTTTATCTTTAAAGACAAACTGATCAATGGGTTGAGCACCATTGACGATCTCATTGATCAGCGGTTTGCCAAGTACATCTTGATACGGTCCTTGAGGTTTATCGGCAACAGCTACGCCAATTCCTCCAATTTCACCCTGGTGTACATCATTGGCTCCAAAAAATAGATAGTACTGATTATCTTTTTGTAACACACTAGGTGCCCACATCGCTTTCTTGGCCCATTTTACTTCCGCCGTATCGATAATTCGGGGATGTTTTTTCCAGGTCACGAGATCCTTGGATGAAAATGCATCAAAGAATATTTGATCTTCATATGGTGCCGAATAGGTTGGAAAGATCCAGTACTCCTTGTTGTAAACAATACCTTCAGGATCAGCGTACCAACCGGGGAACACAGGATTTTTCTGCGCAAACACAGCCTCTGCAATAAATAAAGTAATACCTGTCAGCAAATAGGAGACAATTTTCATAATTAAAAGGTTTTAGTAGAGTTGAAAATAGGAAATATAAATACAAAATCCAATTTTAAAGTCAATAAAAAACGTCGGCCCCAGTATATGATCTCTCCACAATATCCGTTCAGCCCTCCCTTTTTTGTATTAGTCGTACAGATCTTATATTTTAAAATTATCCCTCAATAAAAAGACTAAACAGATGAATTTGAAAGCAATTAGGCCTAATTCAGACGGTGTAAAATGATAATTTTCCTAAATATGCGATAATTATCGTTGATTAGAAAAATATTTTTTATATGTTTGACTTAGATATCTGCCAACGCCATTTAGACCTCGTAAAAAAATAAAACTGTACGTATATAATTTAAGTGATTTACAGTGATATTTTAAAACAGTTTGTATACACAATTGTGTACATAAATGGAGTTAACTTGCGCCAGGCAGCTCATAAGAATCCGAAACTATTTAAAATGGTTAGAAAAACATATCAAGGAGAAAAAAACGACAAAAGTAGGACGATGTCGAAACTCATACAATCTGTTGGTACCGTATTAGCAGCAAAAGGCTATACCGGTCTAACGCCCACCAACCTTGCAAAAGCTGCAGGGGTAGACCGGAAACTTATTTCAGCATATTTTGGACACATTGATCACTTAATAGCAACCTATATTAAAACAAAAGATTACTGGATCGTTGCGAGCGATAGTGCTGAAGCATTATTCAAAAACAATGCGCAAAAAAGCTCACGTCACCTGCTCGAACACACATTACTGGATCAGATCGTACAATTTAGTGCTAACGAAGAAATGCAAAAGGTAATCCTGTGGCAACTCAGTGAACGATCGGAAATGATGTCCCAACTATCGCAAGCAAGAGATGATGTAAGCGCATTATTCTTTCCTTTTGCAGATGAAGAATTAAAAGACAAACAAGTGGATCTAAGAGCTGTGACCAGTTTATTGATTGCCGGAATTTATTACTTAGTACTCCATACCAAGACAACAGACAGTACATTTTGCGAAATCGACCTTACGCAGGAAGAAGGCATGAACCGCATTAGAGAAGCAATAAAATTTATTCTACAAGAAACTTATGGTCATTAGTGACCAGTAACGAAGTAACCAGTAACAAAGTGATCAGTAACGAAGTAACCAGTAATAAAGTGACCTAGTAACCAGTAACAAAGTGATCTAGTAACGAAGTAACCAGTAACAAAGTGATCTAGTAACGAAGTAACCAGTGGCAAAGTGATCTAGTAACGAAGTAACCTAGTAACCAGTGACAAAGCGGTCTAACTTTCTAACCTCCTAACTTTCTAACCTTAAATAGTCACAAAGTAATTCCCATTATATTTCGCTCCAAATATTTTTATTTTCACACTAAAAGGATTCCCGAATTTAATTCAAAACACCTATATTTACCCTAAGATTATTTTGGTTAATTTTATAAAAACACAATCAAACTCCTATCTATTTTTTTAATTTATTGAATATAACTCGCATTTATGTCATGAGCTGATCCGTGATGTCGATAGCGGTGATAAAGAAATTTATGCAAGATCACAATATTATTAACCTACTTACTATTGCCATTATTGTCAGCAAAATTATTATTGGAATTTTACTGTATTTCTTGATTCGAAAAAATCGTATTCTGAAGAACGAGAAATTAAAATTATTAGAAACAAATCTTAAGCTTAAGCAACAAGGAGACCAAATCATACGTTATATTAAGGAATTAAAGGCGTCAGAATTTTTCAAAACAAAAGTACTTTCCATCGCTTCCCATGATTTGCGCACCCCCTTTGCATCCATGGATATGTTGCTACAAATGGAAGACTTATCACTTATGACAAAATCCGAACTACAACAAGTTTTTGAAGCATTGGGACAGCAGGTAACCTTATCCAAAAACATGTTGAACGAAGTTTTGTTATGGGCAGAATCACAACTGAGAGATAATTTAGAAAATAAAGAAACCTTTTCTATTTTAGAGCAGATCGATACTATATTATCCTTATTTCAATGTAATCTGGATAGGAAAAATTTGATCATCAACAACACTATTCCGACACAGTTAGAGGTGCATATGAGTCGAGACATCTTCTGCTTTGTGATCCGGAATATTATGAGTAATGCGATCAAATTTTCTCATACTGGAGGAGTAATAAGGATCGGTATAGTAGAAAGTGAACGAGATGCGTTCAGAATATTTATTGAAAATAAAGGAGACCATATCTCCGACTCCACCATATCCAACCTGAATAATAAAAACAGCTGGGAATATAAAAAAATAGCAAATCATACCGGAACTGGTCTTGGAGTGTCGTTGTGCAAAGATTTATTACAGCGAGTAGGTGGCAGTCTCAAGTTTGAAAATTCAACTGCAGATGTGCTTAGGGTCTATATATCACTTCCATTAGCGTACGATGACCAAGTACCTAGTGATTTAGTGACCAGTGAACTAGTGACGGAGTAACAGAGTGACGCAGTGACCAGTAAAGGAGTAACAGATTGACTAGTGACGAATAGCTCTAACTCCCTAATTATCTAACCATCTAACTCCCTAACCTTCTAACCATTTAACTCCCTAACCTTCGAACCATCTAACTCCCTAACCTTCTAACCATTTAACTCCCTAACCTTC